>DATJXN010000144.1 GCA_035500095.1 Candidatus Binataceae bacterium | reverse complement strand
CCCCCGCGGCCCTCGCGGTCCCCCACCTTTTACCCAGAGGCCGGTTGGGCCTTGCGGCCCCGCCCGGCTCTGGACAACCCCCCTTTTCACACCATGCGGCGACACCCGTCAGGCAGCGTCGCCCCTTCACATGCTAACTACGCGCGCCCGTGTCGCCTGCGCCATTACCGGCCTTCCACGCCACGCCAAAGCTTTCCGAGAGCTGGAGGAACTGACCCTGCAGTTCGTCCACAGCCTCGAAGCTCTTGGCCAGTACAGCGAGCTGAATCTGGAAGTTTCGCGCTGGTTCCATCGCACGGGCGAGTTGCGCGAGATTGACCTGGAACGCCTCGCCCAGCATCGCGATCTGTTCGTGCAGCGCCTTCATCGGTTCGAACGACTCGGCCAGTGTGCCGAGTTGTTCCTGGAACGAGCGCATCGGCTCGAACGTGCTCGAAAGCTTCTCCATCTGGTCGCGAAACGCGCGGATCGGCTCGAAGGCCTTCGCCGCCGACTGCGCGAGCTCTTCTATCGTGTCGAAGGACTTGCCGAGGTCGGCGAGCCGCTCCTGGTACTGTCTGGTTGAGTCGAAGACTTTGGATACCGCTTGCGCGAGTTGGTAGCGAGAGTTCCCGGGCTCAGCGTTTCCCGTGACGTGCTGAAGGATAGTGCCCGCCAGCGAGTCCGGCTGGACCGCCGGTTGCGGCGTCTCGGGTTCCCGCGTGCTCCCTCGTTCGCCTGCGTCCACGCCATTGACGACCACGGGTTGCTGCGGCGTGCCCGGAAGTTCGGCGCTGCGTTTGTATATCGTCTCGGCCGGCGGCGTCGTAGTCGCGGGCGTCGGATCGAGCAGACGCTTCCTCAACTCTTCGAGTTTGAGATTCATGATCGTCCGGCCTTCTCCTGTCGGATAAACCACTTCCCGTTACGCAAAACGCGTTCCGTCGGTAATATATGGCGTGAGGCGGCCTCCGGTTTGATGGCTAAATTATGGACGCTGGGGAATTTATAGCCGCTTATGCTGCTAGTAGAGATATTTAACGCAAACGAAGGTGAAGACTCGCGCCGATGGTAAAGGCCACTATAGCACCTTCGCGCGAATATGATGCGAGTCGCCTGCGGCCAGCCTTTAAATTCCCCTGTGGCGTGGCCGCAACGGGGATGCGTCCGGGGAGCATCCGTCGATCCCGGCGGGTGTTAATTCACGTGTTGCCAGGCATGGTACGAGCTTCGAACCAGGGGCCCCGATTCGACGTGCCTGAATCCCAGCGCCATGGCGGAGGACTTGAGGTCGGCGAATTCGGCGGGAGTGACGTAACGCTCGACCGGCAAATGGTCGCGCGAAGGGCGGAGGTACTGGCCGAGCGTCAGTATATCGCAGCCGGCAGTGCGCAGATCGCGCAGTACGCCTTCGATTTCGGACGTTTCTTCACCCAGGCCGAGCATGATCCCGGCCTTTGTCAGGAGCGCATCTCCGCGCCCCTTACCTGTGCTTCTCGCGTGAGCCAGCAGATCGAGCGAGCGCTGATAGTTCCCGCCGGGCCGGGCTTTGCGATAGAGGCTCGGCACGGTTTCGATATTGTGATTGAAGATTGCGACCGGCGCTTCGACCACGGTATCGACGGCTGAATGCGATCCTTTGAAGTCGGGCACCAGTACTTCGACCCGCGCCGCTGGCCGAAGCCGGCGAATAGCGCCTGCGGTCGCGGCGAAGTGCGCGGCGCCGCCGTCCGGCAGATCGTCGCGATCGACCGAAGTGACGACCACATGGTCGAGGCTCAGACGCGCGACGGCCTCGGCGATTCGCCGCGGCTCGTCGGGATCGAGCGGGCGCACCTTGCCGTGCGCCACCGCGCAGTAAGGACAGTTGCGCGTGCATACGTCGCCCATCAGCATGAAAGTGGCCGTGCGATGAGAAAAGCACTCGCCAATATTCGGGCATTGCGCTTCCTGGCAAACCGTATGTAATCGCAATTCGGCGAGCAGGGCGCGCGTGCGGAAGTACTCGGGCGAGGTCGGCGCTCGCACCTTGATCCAATCCGGATGTCTGCGCTCGATCATGGACGGATCTGAGCTTCGCAGGCGGCGGCCAACGGGTCAACGCGTGCCCACAGTGCGGCGGGATCAGCGATCGTAGTTTGATCAAACCGGAAGACCGCGGCGAAAGATCGCTCGACCGCGGCGATTGCCGCAGCCTCCAGCTGATCGGCGCTCCCGCGGCCGTCGGCGGCGCGGCCAAGCTCAAGTTCGACAGATGTCATCTCGATTCCAGCGATTCCGCACGGGACCATCGCGCCGAAATACTCAAGGTCGCTTGCCACGTTAAGCGCGAAGCCGTGGAGGGTTATCCAGCGGCGCAGGCCCACGCCGATCGAACCTATTTTGCGCTCGCCCACCCATACGCCGGTCAGCCCGGCGCGCCGCTCCGCCGCGATCCTCAACTCCGCCAGCGCGTCGATTATCGTCTGTTCGAGACGGCGCAGGTAAACGTGAATGTCGCGGTCAGGCCCCTGGAGTTTCAGGATCGGATAGCCCACGAGCTGTCCCGGGCCGTGATACGTAACCTGACCGCCGCGCGAGACGCGAAACACCGGAACTCTGGCGCGCGCTTCGCGCAGATAGCGGGCGTCGGCTCCGCGGCCGAGCGTGAAGACGTGCGGATGCTCCAGCAGCAGCAAAGTATCGCCGATAAGATCGTCGCGGCGCGCCGTCACGAGCGCATCCTGCAAAGCGAGCGCGGATTCGTAATCGACCGTTCCCATCCGCGCAATATCGATTGTGCCGCGCGTCTCCATCGGATTTGCGCCGTCAGCGCTCGGCCGCCGCCCCGTCAAAAGTTGATCGCCTCGCCCTCCGCCGCCAGCGCCGCTTCCATGATCGCCTCGGAGAGTGTCGGATGCGGATGCGGCGTCCTGCCGACCTCGGCCGTCGTCGTCTCGAGCGTACGCCCCAGGACGATTTCGGAGATCAGATCGGTCGCGTGATGGCCGATAATCTGCGCGCCCAGCACCTCGCTGTATTCCTTGCTGGCGATTATCTTGACGAAGCCCTCGGTCTGATTGACCGCCACCGACTTGCCGATCGCCCGGAACGGGAATTTCCCGACCTTGACCTCTATTCCGCGCTCGCGCGCCTGGGCCTCGGTCAGCCCGACCGTGGCGACTTCGGGCTCGCAATAAATGCATCCGGCGATCGACGTCAGGTCGAAGCCGGGCTCGCGCACACCGGCCATGATCTCGACCGCGGCGATGCCCTCGGCCGAGGCCTTGTGAGCGAGCAGCGGCGGGCGAATGACGTCGCCGATCGCGTACACGCTCGGACATTTGGTGCGAAACGAGTCGTCAACCTTGATGAACCCGCCGCGCTCCACTTCGACGCCGATTTTTTCCAGCCCCAGGTTCGGGCTTAGCGGATTGCGTCCCACCGCGATCAGCACCGCTTCGGCCTCGACGGTCTTCGCCGTGCCGGCCGCGTCGAGCGTGACCGTCCATCGCACGCCCTTGCGCTCCATCGATTTGTACCGGTGCCCGAGCATCACCGTGACTCCGCGCTTGACGAAGGAGCGGCGCAGCTCCTCGGCGATCTCGGCGTCGAATCCGGGCAGCATCTGCTTTTCGAGTTCGACTACCGTGACCTTGGCGCCGAAGGCCTGGTAGAAATAGGCGAATTCCAGTCCTACCGCGCCGGCGCCGATCACGACGATGCTTTCGGGCAGATGATCGTTCAGCAGCGCCTCGCGGCTGGTCATCACGCCATCGCCGAGTTTCATGCCGCCGAAGAGCCGCTCGCCCGATCCGGTCGCGATCAGGATGCGCTCGGCCTCGATCGCCGCCGCGGCCGGCGCCGGCTTACCTGCCGCCGGAGCGAGCGCCACGCTGTTGGGCCCGGCGATGCTCGCGCTGGCCTCGAACAGGTCGATCTTGTTCTTGCGAAAGAGGAAGCGCACCCCCTTGGAGAGCTTGTCGGCGGCCTCGCGGCTGCGTTTGATGACGCGGGCGAAATCGACCTTCACTTCGCCCACCTCGATTCCGTGTTCCTTGCCCGCGCCGCGAATCGACTCGATCGTCTCGGCCGAGTTCAGCAGAGCCTTGGACGGGATGCAGCCCCAGTTCAAGCACACGCCGCCCACTTCCTCGCGTTCGACCACCGCGACCCGCATCTTGAGCTGGCTCGCGCGAATCGCCGCCACATAGCCGCCCGGGCCGGAACCGATTACCGCGAGGTCGTATCGTGAATTTGCCAAGTTCGTCAGGCCCTCCGGATGAAGCTGTGGAACGGCAAGCTGTCGATGTTCGCCGCCGCTATCGGGGGCGCCCGTACCGTTCAACCTGAACTCTAACCCAAGGCGCTCAGGATGGTAAATCGCGGATGTCGAAGGCGAGCTGCGCCGCGGCGAAGACTGGCGCGAACGAGCGGCGATGGATCGGCGAGGGCCCGAGCGCGCGCAGCGCCGTGAAATGCTCGGGGGTGCAGTAACCCTTATGCTGGGCGAAACCATAGCCCGGGAAGCGCGCGTCGTACTCGCACATCATCCGGTCGCGCGTCACCTTGGCCAGAATCGACGCGGCGGCGATACAAAAGCTCTTGCGGTCGCCGCCGACGATCGGAGTTTGCGGATGCGCAAGATCCGCGATTCCGCGTCCGTCAACCAGCACATGGCCGGGAGTGCATCCGAGCGCCGCCAGAGCGCGCAGGCTCGCCTCGCGCGTTGCCCAGTAGATGTTGAGCCGGTCGATCTCCAGCGCTTCGGCCACGCCGATTCCCCAGGTGACCGCGCGCGCGGTTATCAGACCGTAAAGCTCTTCGCGCCGCTCCGGCGTGAGTTGTTTGGAGTCGTGTACGCCCTTGATAAAGGTTTCAGGAGCGAAGATCACGGCTGCGGCGACCACCGGGCCCGCCATCGGTCCAACGCCCGCCTCATCGACCCCTGCCACCACCTCGACGTTGCTGCGCCAGAGCTTGCGCTCGTGGCGGAGATCCGGATGCCTGGTCATTGCGCCGCTCCCCTCACACTGAGTGCGCCGATTATCGGCGCGCATCCGAGCGAGGTCAAATCTTGCGTCTCGCGATTGCAGCGATTTTTCCACTACGCGAGGCGTCTGAGGCGCGCGCGCCGCAGCGTCTCCGCGACCCCCTCGGGATCGGGAACGTCGTAGAGCCGGATCGCGTAGTCGGCGCTCGCGGCGGAGGCGATGATGATATTGCCGAGGCCCATCGCGCGCTGCATAAAGCGCCGCTCGACATCGACCGAGCGGACGTCGGCCAGTTCCATCTCGCGCCGATGGCGCGCCAGGATGCCCTTGTTCTCGATCACCCGTTCCGAAGTGAGGCTCCACGAGATGAAACGCCGCCTGAGCGCGGTCTGCGCGAAGCCTGCCGCTCCGAGCATCATCAAAATAAGGCCGAAAGTGCGGGCTTTGGGGGTTGCGACCTCGCAGGCGAATCCCGCCACGATGAAGAAGCAGCAAGTGACGATCGCGCCGACGAAGTGCCACCAGGCGGGATGCACCCGCATGAGCGCGTATTCGCGCTTATCCGCCGGTTTCGGCTCGTAAAGTCGAGCGCCGCAGCGTCCGCAGAATTGCGCTTCTGGGGCCGAACCGGATCCGCATTGCGGACATCTCATAGAACGATCGCTTTCGTGCCGGCGCTCGCATGCCGCCGGCGCATTAGCCTCGCTGGCGCCGGCGCCGACGGGTTTCCGATGCGCAGCGCTTCATGTTAGTTCTGCCCTACCATGAAGATAGCGCTGTTCGGAATCAACTATGGGCCGTGCGCGGATCCACGCGCGGCCAGCGATGTCGCGCGCGCCGCGGAAGCCGCCGGCTTCGAGAGCCTTTGGACCGGTGAGCATATCGTGCTGCCGGACCCTCAGGCGCCGCCCTCGCCGGCGGCACCCGAGACTCCGTTTGTCGACTCTCTGATCGCGCTGACCTTCGTCGCCGCGCAGACCAGGACCATTCGCCTCGGCACCGGAATCATTATCCTGCCGCAGCGCAATCCCGTCGTGTTGGCCAAGGAGCTTGCTTCCACCGACGTGCTCGCCAACGGCCGCCTGATTTTCGGTATCGGCGTCGGCTATCTGAAACCCGAGTTCGAGGCTATCGGCGCGCCCTTCGATCATAAGGGGCCACGCAGCGAGGAATTCCTGCGCGCGATGATCGCGTTATGGACAATGGACAAGCCGGAATTCCGCGGCCGCTATGTCTCGTTCGGCGGCGTCAACGCGATGCCGCGTCCGGTGCAGAAGCCCCATCCGGAAATCGTCTTCGGCGGTCATACCGGCGAGGCGTTCTCCCGCGCCGCGCGCCTGGCCAAGGGATGGTACGGCTTTGCGCTGGACCTCGAGACCACGCGTAAGCATCTCAACGGACTTAAGGCGGCATGCACGGAGGCGGGACGGCGCTTCGAAGAATTGGAGATAAGCGTGACTCCCAGCCGACGCATCGATCGCGACGAGGCGAAGCGTTTTGCCGACGCCGGGGTCCATCGGCTGATCCTGTTGCATCGCCAGAACGACGCGGCGGGCGTGATGCGTTTCGTTGGCGAGTGCGAGCGCGAGTTGGTCGGCAAGGTCTAACCGGCGGGCCTGAAAGGTAGCGGAAAAGCCGTCGGGGTCAGCTGAGTTTAGAACACGGTTCGCTGGAAAGAGCTGAAGCCGCCAAGAAAACGGCCTGAGGGAGCGGACCGGTATTGCACAGTTGAAACAGCCTATGGTCATTCTTGCATCGTAGTGGCGAAAGGTTGACCGGCACTTTCGTACCGGTTGGCAATTTTTTGACGCTTTATTCGTTAGCTTTGCCCTCATATTCATCCTATTAGGCACGATTCCCTTTTCTATGGCTTACGGCACACGCCTTGCTTTATGCGAGGTGTCCGGGAACGCAGCCCGGCAGGGTCACACGTAAAAGCGAGAATAAGGGGAGAGATTACGATGGCGATGAAATTGGAGAGCAGCAGGGTTATGACAGTCAAGGAACTGTCGGACTACCTGAAAGTGCATCCATCGACCGTGTACCGTCAGCTCAAGCGTGGCGGACTGCCGGCGTTCAAGGTTGGCAGCGATTGGCGTTTCAACATCGAATCAATCGATCGCTGGCGTTTGCAGCAGGACAACTTCAAGGGCTAACGCGATCCGCATGACTCGGGCCGCTGGCGGCGCGGCCCTTTTTGGGAATCATTTTCGAGCCGTTGGGGAGCAGCAAATGCTCCGCGCGCCGGAGTTGGAGGCGGTCCGGCGAAGATCGGGGGCCAACCCAAGCAGGCCGACAATTCCTGACCCCAGGGCGTCGCGAGAATCCCGGGGTGAGAGGCGGGGAATGAGGGCGGGCGGAAGTGGCTGCCATCCGACGCGCAAAACTGCGTCGGCGAACTCAAGCCCCAATCTCTCCCTAAATGCTACCACGCTCGTTCGGTTTCCCTCGGCACGGTTGCCAGGTATTCAAACGATAGCCAGCCGCGCAATGGATCGACCCGCGCGATCCTCAACCGGATCGGCGTTTGGCTCGACACGTTCGGCGCGCCGCGGAGCGCGCCCCGCACCGCATAGTCGTCCAGTTCCGCGCTCACTCCGTCGCGCGTCACCGTCCCTGCAAGCTCGCGCCCGAGCGCATGGCGCTTGAGGTAGGTCAGGATCCAGTAGCGGCGAGCGCGGCGCTCCAGTTCCTTGGCCTCCGCCTCCGCGTTCTCGGTCTGAGCCAGCACCGCGAGAATTCCGTCGGCGTCATATGGGGGCGCCGACGAGTCTGCGAGCGCGCTCACCAACTGGCGCTGCAGAACCAGGTCCGCGTAACGCCGGATGGGCGAACTCAGCTGCGCGTAGCATTGCAGCCCCGCCCCGGCGTGAAATTCGGGATACACCGACAGCCGCGCCCGCACCGCGCCCGCGTCGCCCGCTGACGGCTGCACCCGGTAAATCAGCGGGATACGGCGTTCGGCGGCATAGCTTGCCCCGACGAAATTGTTCAACACCATGAATTCGGCCACCAGCATGCGGCTTGGCGAGTTATTGTCGATGATTTCGATTTCGACCTCGCCGCCCTGCACGCGCACTTTCGGCTCACGCCGCTGCACGAGGATCGCTCCGGCCCGCTTGCGCCGCTCGCGAAGCGCGAGGGCCGCTTCCTGCAGCCGGCGTAAAGCCGCCGCGACCTCGGAGTCGGCCTCCGCGGCGCCGTCGAGGATGCGGTCGGCCTGCGTGTAGCTCAGCCGGCGTCCGATCCTGAGATCGCCCGGACTGATGATGGTGCTCTGCAATTCGCCGTCCGCGCCCAGCATCACCGAGGTGCTGAGCACGGAGCGCCGCTCCCCGGCGACCAGGCTGGCCCGCCGACAGCAGATTTCGTCGGGCAGCATCCGCACCGTCGTTTCGGGCAGATAGACGGTGGTCGAGCGCGCGGCCGCCTCGCGATCCATCGCGCCGCCTCGTGTGACGAAATCCGCGACTAGCGCGATGTGTATCCCGACGCGCAGCCGGCCGTCCGCGGTGACTTCGCAGTTGAGCGCATCATCGACCTCGAGCGTCTCTTCATCGTCGATCGTGAAAGCCACGGGCCCTTCGATAGGAGCCCGTTCTACCGGCACGACTGACGCCGCTTCGGCTTCCGCTCCTTCGCTGAACTCGGTGGCAAGCGCACCGATCGCGGCGAAGCGTGGCGCTTCGGGAGCCGCGCCCAACCGCTCGAGAATCTCGAAGGCAACCTCGGCCGGGTCGACGTCGGGAGCGGCCTGCGCGAGCATCAGCGTGAGTTCCTGGCTCCGCGTCGAAGGATTCTTGAGATAGCGCCGCAATTCGACGATCAGCGGAGGGGCATCCGCAGATGACGCGAGTGCGGCGTTAGCCGAAAGATCGTTGGCGATAATCGCGTTAAGCAGCTCGCGTGTGCGGCGCCCTTCCTCGCTGCGCATCCGCACCCGGCTCTCCTGCAGGCGCAGGCGCTCGACCTGCTCGGGCGCGCGCACCATGAATTCGCGGTTGCGGCGGACGAAGTAGATGCGATCGGTGAGGAGCGCGTGCAGCATCACCGCGGTGCCGGCGCTCGAGCGGCGGCCGAAGAAGAGTTCCGCCAATTCGTCGGCGCTGAACGTGCGGCCCTGTTCCTGGACGACTTCCCAAAGCAGCGTGAGGTCGAGCTCGGCACGCAGCCGCGCCTTCTCCTCCTCCAGCGCCGCAAGGCGCGCGGCCGGATCGCCGCCGCCCTCGGCGTGCGGCGCCGCGTGACGCATCATCACCAGCTCCCGGGAGACCGTGCGCTCGCGGCCCGCCTCGTCGCGAATCACCAGCTTGTCGCCCTGCTCGCGCAGCACGTAAGCCGGACGAAGTCCGCCCTGGTCGAGAAACTCGACCAGGGCGCCTGTGTATTTTATTGCCGAATTCACCCGTCTCCCTATTGTGACGGCCACCGCGAGCGAAGACCATATGCAAGGCCGTTCGCGCGGCGTTGCCCGAGGCGCGGCAGAGGCCGAGAAACGATTTCCGGAGATGATGCGGTGATGATTCCGAGCCTGGTTGCGAATTCCTTTCTCGAAGATCTGGCGCTGGTCTTATCCGTGGCGGCGGTCACCACGCTCGTCTTCCATGTGGTGCGCCAGCCGGTGGTGGTTGGCTACCTGATCGCCGGGATGATTGTCGGACCATATACGCCGGGGCTCTTCGTTGACGCGAGCCGGCTGCGCGGCGTCTCGGAGCTGGGCGTGATCCTGTTGATGTTCGCGCTCGGACTGGAATTCAGCCTCCGCCGCCTGTTGCGTTTGGGCCCGCGCGCCGCCTTCGTCACGGCCGTACAGGTCGGCCTGATGCTCTGGCTCGGCTACGTGTGCGGGCGCGCGCTCGGATGGAGCGCGCTCGAGAGTGTTTTTACCGGCGCGCTGCTCTCGATTTCTTCGACCACGATCGTGGCCAAGGCCTTCGCCGAGCAGCACGTCGGCGCGGGTTTGCGCGAACTCTCGATGGGCGTGCTTTTGTGCGAGGATCTGGTCGCGGTGATCATGCTGGCGGTGCTGACGCCGCTCGGCGCGGGCGCGTCGCTTAGCGCCGGGGCGCTGGAATGGACGGGGGTGCGCCTTGCGATTTACCTGCTCGTGACGGTCGGCGGCGGAATTCTCGTGATCCCGCCGCTCGTGCGGCTGGTCGCGCGGATGGACCGTGACGAGACGCTGGTCGTGGCGAGCCTCGCTATCTGCTTTGCCTTTGCGATGGAGGCCGCACGGGCCGGCTATTCGGTCGCGCTCGGTGCGTTTCTCGCCGGCTCGCTGGTGGCCGAGTCGGGAGTGGCCGGCCATCTCGAGGAGCTGGTCCGCCCGCTGCGCGACGTTTTCGCCGCCGTCTTCTTCGTTTCGGTTGGGATGATGATCGATCCCGGGCTCATCGCGGCGCATTGGCAGGCGCTCGCGCTGCTCGTAGGCATGCTCGTCGCGGGCAAAATCGTGGGGGTGACGACGGGCGCGCTGCTCGCGGGGACGCCGGCGCCGCTAGCCGTGCAGACCGGGATGAGCCTCGCGCAGATCGGCGAATTTTCGTTCATCATAGCGGGCGTCGGAGTGGAGACCGGCGCGGCCCATCCGTTTCTCTACGCCGTCGCCGTCGCCGTGTCGGCGATCACCACTTTCACCACGCCGTTCATGATCCGCGCAAGCGAACCGGTCGGCGCGATGATTGAGCAGCGCGCGCCGCACGCGTTGGCTCGCCTGCAGCGCGTCTATGACCTATGGGTCGAGCGCGTCAACGCGGGCCGCGCCGGTACGGACATTCGCCTGGGCGCGGCGGCGCCGCTCTTCTTTCTCATCGCGGGCGGTGTCTGCGTCGCCGCGGTGGTGCTCGCGATCAATTTCTTCGGCCGTCCGATCCAGCGGGAGATGCTTGCCCTTGGGCTCGCGCCGGTGCGCACGGCATTGGCAAGCGACCTGCTTGCGATGGCGGTGGCGGTGATTGGGATGGCCGCGATGCTGTTCGGGGCGCGCCAGCTTGCGGCCAGGCTCGCCGACCATCGCGCGCCCGCCGCCGCCGGCGGCGCTGTCACCTTGCAGGATCGGGAGCGCGGCGTGATGATGGAGATTCTGCAGCTCGCCATCATGGTCTGCGCCGGGATGCTGCTGCTCGCGGTGCTGCAGCCGTTTCTGCAGATTCGCGAAGGCGTGTCGGTCGTGATGGTGATGGTTTGTGCGATCGCATTCGTGCTCTGGCGCGGAGCCCGCCGCCTGACCGCCGCGGGGCCGCAGGGTTCAACTTCGATGAAGGCTTAAGACTGACGCGATGGCCGGTAAAGCTATAACGCTCGAATTGCCCGACGAGCTATGGATGATCCTCGCCGAGGTGGCCGACGCGCTCGGTATCTCCACCGCCGGCGAGGCCGCGGTGATCGCAATCGCCGAATGGACGTCGCGGCGCAAGTCCGAACTCGACGATCGCGATCCCGAGCAGCGCTACTTCGTCAACCAGGCGCTCGACGAACTCACGGCGGCCGCGGAGAAGAAGAAACAGGAACGGTAAGTTTCGTCGCGACGCTGACGGCGGCGATGCGGGATTAGCGCCAGGGCTCGTGCATCACTTCGGTGTCGCCGGTCTCCTGGTTGACCAGCAACAGCTCGACCTCGTGATAGCTGCCCTTGGGAAAGAAGACGTAGCCGCTCTGCGTAAAATCGTGGCGGACCTCGCCGCCCGGCAGCGCCAGCGCCTGAAGCTGCGCGTTGGCCTGCTGATCGGCCTTGCTCGCGCCATTTTGCACTCCGCTGACGATTCCCGCGCCGCCGCCCGCCGCCGCGCCGACTATCGCGCCGCTCGCCGCGCCGCCGATGCCTGAGAATTCGTTGACCACCGATCCGATCGCCGCGCCCAGTCCCGCCCCGAGCGCGCCTTCGGCGACCCCGCCGACAGCGCCGCTGGTCAGCGCCGCCTTGAGTTCGCCCGAGCCGCCGGCCTGGCGCGCTGCCTCGCCGGGAGGCAGTGGCGCGACGCGCGCGCCCGATTCGTTGAGCGCGAAGATCTGGCTCGGCACGACCGAACGGGGAATCTCGCTGCCGTTGGCGATCGAGACATAAACCGGCTGTACGTCGCCGATCGGTTGGCTCGGCTGCGTGGACACGTTGAGCTGACCCTCCTGCGGAGTTGCGACGATCTGCGGCGTGTCCTTAAGCGGCGCCGAAGCGATCCCGCATCCGGCGATCCCCAGCGCTGCCAGGAGGCCGAGCCATCTCTTGATAGAGCGAAATCGCGCGAAAGCCTTCATGCTTTATTGTAATGCCGGAGGCTGCGGCGCGATCAAGCGTCAGGCCGCTTGCCAAAGGCAGCTTGCGCGGGTATTACCGCGCCGTGCACAATCGCCCATCTGCGCCGCGACGCTGATTTTCGCCGTCACCGAGCGCGCGCGCGAGCAGCACGAGGACCCGCATGAGGGACCTGATGGACGCGGACGAAATCATAAGGAGACAGGCAGCGGCAGAGACGGCGCGCGCGCCCGGCGTCAAACCGAACGTCGCGGCCGGATGCCTCTATCTGTTCGCCCTGCCATTTTGCGGCTTCGGGATTTTCGCGCTGGCGACGGCGGTTGGCTATCTGCGCGCGGGCAATCCGGCTCAGGCGGCGTACGGAGCGCTCTTCGCGATCGTTTTCGGCGGCGTCGGCTTCGGCTTGGTCTATGCGCTCCGCCGCGGCACGCGAATGATGGAGGCGCGCGACCGCCTGCGCGCGGCCCATCCCGAGGAGCCCTGGCTCTGGCGCGAGGATTGGGCCGCGGGCCGCATTCCGGCGTCGATTGGCAACAGTCCGCTCATGCTGAGCGCATTCGCCGCGCTCTGTTTCGCCGTAAGCGCGCCCGGCCTTTACGCGATTCCGCGCGAGATGGCGCGGGGAAACAATCTCATCCTGCTAGTCCTGCTCTTTCCGCTCGCGGCGCTCGCGCTGCTCGGGCAGGCGGCGCGGGCGGCCGCGCGGCTTCGCGTCGTGCGCGGCGCGGCGTTCGAGATGGACTCCGTACCGGGGCAAATCGGCGGGACGCTCGCGGGCAAAATCGTCCTGCCCCAAAGCCTCCGGCCCACCAGCGGCTTCACGCTGGGGCTTCGATGCGTCAACCGGGTGACCTCGGGCAGCGGCGACTCCTCCTCGACCTGGGAGCACGTGCTCTGGAACGACGAACAGGCCGCCGCCTTCGACGGTGCGACGGTGCCGGTCGCGTTCTATATCGCGCCCGACACTCCCGCCTCCGACGACTCAAACCGCAACAACGAAATCATCTGGCGTCTCTCCGCGACCGCTCCCACGGCCGCTGGGCCGTTCGACGCGCTGTTCGAGGTCCCGGTCTTCAAGGTCGCGGAAACCGCCGAGCAGCGGCGTCTCGCTGAATCGGTGCGCGCGGCCGAACATCGGCAGACCGGAACCTACGTGCATCCGGAGGCCTCGCGCATCACGATGCATCTGACGCCGGGCGGAGCGACCGAGGTTTACTTTCCGCCGCTTCGGAGCCCCGGCGCGGCGCTCGTAACCGCGGCCTTCACCGCGATCTGGAGCGCGTGCTTGTGGCTGATGTTCGTGATGCGCGTGCCGCGCATGTTCGAAATCGGATGGGGTTTCTTCGACGCGATACTGGTGCTGATTCTGCTGAGCATGTTTGCCGCGGCGCGGGTGCGGGTCGGCGACGGTGCGGTTACGATAGTGAAGTCGCTCGCGGGAGTCGTATATTCGCGCCGGCAAATCGCGGCGGGCGACGTTTCGAGCGTGGCCGCGGTCCCGGGGATGACTTCGGGCAATACCGTGTACTATCAGTTGCGGATTACCTGGGGTGGCGGGCGGCGTTACGACTTTGCCGACGGGATCGGCGACAAGCGCGAGGCCGACTGGCTCGCGGATCAGATAAGCCAGCGGCTGGGGCTCAAGCAGGAGTGACTATCGGGATAGCGGATTGAACAGGGCCGGGGTGGCGAAACGGCAGACGCAGGGGACTTAAAATCCCCTGGAGCGAAAGCTCCGTGCGGGTTCGAGTCCCGCCCCCGGCACCATACTTCCTCAATAGACATACGGTCTTTGTAGCCCTCGCCGCTTTGACTGTCAAGGGAACAAAACGACGATTTTCGAGTAGACTTTGGCTGTACTTTGGCTGTTTGGTGCGACCTGCTTCGTAGTCCCCCAACTATTCACCGATCTCCAGGCGCAAGAGGTCTGGTTACACTCCGGCTCGGGGGGAACTAAGCGACAGGCTGCCGCGGGTCT
>DATJXN010000143.1 GCA_035500095.1 Candidatus Binataceae bacterium | reverse complement strand
GGCAAGCTGATGGAGCTGGCGGTGCGCAACCTGATCCATGGCGTGCCGGTCACCAACCGCGAGGCGGCGGCCAATCCCGAAGCGCTCGATTTTTTCGCCGCTATCCCGGAGCTCAAGAAAAAACCGCCCCGGCGCACGGCCACGCGCCCGCGCCGTTTGCAGCGCCGCGGATGAATCAAGCGAGGCGCCGCCCATCCGCCGCGCGCGAGCGCTGGTTGCGGGCGCGCGGCTGGACTATGATTCGGAGCGCCCGCGCCCAAAAGGGCGGGAAATTTCGCGCAGATCGCGTTGGGAGCCATCACGATGGGCAAGTACTTCGAAGAGTTCAAGGTCGGCGAGACGTTTCAGCATCAGCCCGGCCGCACGGTCACCGAGACCGACAACCTGCTGATTACGACGCTTACGATGAACGTGCAGCCGCTGCATCTGGACGCCGAGTTCGGCAAGAAGGCCGAGTTCGGGCGCATCCTGGTCAATTCGATCTTTACCCTTGGCCTCGCGGTTGGGCTCTCGGTCGGCGACCTCACGCTCGGAACCACGGTCGGCAACCTGGGCTTCGAGAAAGTCGAATTTCCCAAGCCCGTTTTCATCGGCGACACGCTCTATGCCGAGAGCGAAGTGCTGGAGGTCCGGCCGTCGAAGTCGCGTCCCGACTGGGGCATCGTGATCCTCGAGCATCGCGCGCGCAATCAGCGCAATGAGACCGTGGTGCGCTGCAAGCGGGCGGCGCTGATGCTGCGCAAGCCCGCCAAGTAGCCGATTGGAGCCGCCGATTATGGAGACGCTGCGCCGCGCCGTGCATTTCGTGCCCGGCGCCAACGACAAGATGCTCGGCAAGTCGATCGATCTTCCGGCCGACGCGCTGGTGCTCGACCTCGAGGACTCGGTCACGCCCGACAACAAGGATTCCGCGCGCAAGACGGTCACCGAGTGGCTGCAAAAGGTCGATTTCAAGGGCCGCGAGCGGATGGTGCGGATGAATCCGCTGGATACGCCGTGGGGCGTCGCCGACCTCGAGGCGACGATGGCCGGGCGGCCGGATTCCTACATGGTCCCCAAGGTGCGGACCTTCGCCGACGTGGAGAAGATCGATTCGATCCTGATCGGGCTCGAAAAACAGTACGGCTACCCCGAGCGCAGCGTCAGCCTGCTGCTGCTCGCGACCGAGACGCCGCAGGGCCTGCTCAACATCAAGGACCTCGGGCTGCATCCGCGCGTCGACAGCATGTCGTGGGGCGCCGAAGACCTGTCGGCGGCGATCGGCGCGCGGCGCAATCGCGACGAGCGGGGCGAGTTCCTCGAAGTGTTCCGCTACGCGCGGATCATGACGCTGCTCGCGGCCACCGCCGCCAACGTTCAGCCGATCGACACCGTCTTCGTCAACATCAAGGACCCCGACGGCTGCCGGCGCGACTGTATCGAGGGCGCCTGGATGGGCTTCACCGGCAAGATCACGATCCATCCGAGCCAGATCGAAATCGTCAACGAGGTTTTCTCGCCGAGCAAGCAGGAGATCGCGGACGCCGAGGAATTGCTCGCGGCGTTCGAGGAGAACCGCAAGGCCGGACGGATGGCGTTTACGTTTCGCGGCGAGATGGTGGACGTGCCGCACCTGACGCGCGCGCGCCGCGTGCTGGAAGTCGCGCGCCGCACGAGGGGACGATGAGCGCCCTTTGCCCGCCGCGCCGCCGGCCGTAGGCGCGGGCGCGCGCTGCGGGCGTCAGTATCCTGCGAAGCCCATGTCGGTCGTCGCCTGCGCCTCCGGATCGGTGCAGACGTTGACCAGCGCGGGCTTATTGCTCGCAAACGCGCGCTCGATCGCGCCGCGGATATCGTCGGGTTTCTCGACGAACTCGCCATAGCCACCGAGCGCCTCGACCATCTTGTCGTAGCGTTGCCATCCGAGTTCCCGCCCGACCGTGCCGCCGGTCTGGCGCGAGGTGAAGCCCGCGTTGTTCGACACCACCACCACGATCGGCAGTTGATGGCGAATCGCCGTGTCCATTTCCATCCCGTTCCATCCGAACGCGCCGTCGCCCGAGAGCACCAGCACCGGCGAGTCGGGTTTTGCGACCTTGGCGCCGATGCCGAAAGGCACGCCGACGCCCATGCATCCGTGTGGCCCCGCGTTGAGGCTGCATCCGGCCCGGTAGATCGGAATCGACTGGCGCGCGAAGTTCAGAATCTCGTGGCCGTCGACGATCAGGATGGTGTCGCGCGAGATCGCGTCGCGGACCTCGCGGCACAGACGCAGGGGATGGATCGGCACGGCGTCGGAGTGAAGCAGCGGCGCCGAGCGCTCCTGGTTGGAGCGATGCTTGGCGCTGAGCTGCGCAACCCACTCGCTTTCGCGATGAGGCTCGAAGCGGCCCTCGGCCTCCTCGGTCAGCTGGCGCAGCACCATTTTGGCGTCGCCGATGATTCCGACTTCGATCGCGCGATTATGGCCGATCTCGCGGCCGTCGAGGTTGACGCTGATGAAACGCGCGTCGGGCGAGAAACGCGGCGCGCGCAAAAACGAGAGCATCGAGTTCGCCCGCGCGCCCACCACCAGCACCACGTCGGCCTCGCGAAACGCCATCGAGCGCGCCCCCGGAAACGATCGCGGATGATCCTCCGGAATTACGCCGCGCCCCTGCGGCGTGGTGTAGAACGGCAGTCCGGTGCTCTCGATAAAGTCGCGCAGCTCGGCCGATGCGCCCGACCAGAGCACGCCGCTGCCGGTGATGACGATCGGACGCCTGGCCGCGGCGAGCAGCTCGACTGCGCGCTCGACCTGCATCGGATCGCCGGCGGGCCGGCTCTCGACGCGGTAGTTTGACGGGAACAAGACTTTCTCGTCGTCAACCTTATGGTTGAGGATGTCGCCCGGGAGGTCGAGGTAAACCGGCCCCTTTTTTCCATCGAGCGCCTCGCGGAACGCGACGCTGATGTACTCCGGGATACGGCTTGCCATGTCCACCCGATAGGCGGCTTTCACCACGGGCTTCATGATCGCGACCTGGTCCATCTCCTGGAAAGCGTCGAGCGTGGTCGCGCGCATCGGCGCCGAACCGCCGATCGCGATTATCGGCGTGGCGTCGGCCCATGCGTTGGCGAGCCCGGTGAGCGCGTTGGCCGTGCCTGGGCCCGAGGGCGTGATACAGATTCCCGCCTTGCCGGTGACGCGCGCGTACGCATGCGCCATCATTGCCGCCGCCTGCTCGTGGCGGACATAGATGCCCTTCATGCCGAGTTCGAGACAGGCGCCGGCCGTGCCGCTGGTCGGACCGCCCATCATGAAAAAGATCGTGTCGACGCTTTCGCTTCTGAAACAACGCGCGATTAGCTGTTCACCTCTTACGATGGCCATATCGATAACGCTCTCCTCATTCGAACCGCATAGGTTGGAGCAATATAGCTGAGGCCGTGTCAAGCGTGCATATGCACGAGCGCGCGATTCTTGACATTCTAGCCGCACCTGCAATAGTTCCTGAGATATCGGTCGGGTCGGTGGTGAACTCAAAAGGGTGGGGAGGAGTGAGCCACGATGGAGAAGCATACAGCCATCAGGATGCTGCCGGGCAGCCGGGTTGTTTTCCGCGGCAAAGTGCACGAGGTGGTGAGCCTGAAGAGCGGTGGCGGCAACGACGCGCCCTACTTTCGCCTTCGCAGCCTCGATGAAGGGGTGCCGACGTCGCTCGTCAGCTACAAGCTACTGGAAAGCCCGGAACTGCGCGAGAAGCAGGTCTAGACTGCGCCATCGCGCGCAGTCGTGCCGGCTGCAAAGGCCATCGCCGGCGTAAATTCATGTAAGTTGCGGCTTATCTTCCGCGATGAGATCGCTGCCGCAGTCACGCCGCGACGAGCACACCGTCGGCGAGCCATCGCGCGAGCAGCCGATTGATTAGCGCGACCTGCCCGCCGTCGCCGTCTCCTTCGCCTGCGGCAGCGGCAACCGCTTCACATATCGCCGAGAACTTCGTCCCCGCTCTGGCCAGCTCGAGCGCTGCGCGCTCTGGATTCTCCAGTGCGCGATAGCAGACCCGTGAGCCGTTGCGCCACACCAGCACGCTGACCGGCAAACGCGCGGGCACGAGCGGGTTTCCATCGGCGGCCGTGCCGGTTTCCACCGCGCGCAGCAATTCATCGACGCGCCACTCGCAATCGAGGATCGCGAGCGCCGGATGCGTCCGCATCGCGAGTCCGGGCCAATCCTCGGGCGCAGCCGAGCGCATTGTTCCGGCGCTAAGCGGCACGGCGTCGGCCGCCTGGAAGACTTCGATAAGGGTCCGCTCAAGCCGCGCCAGCTCGGCGATGAAGGGCCATTGCTCGGTGCACGGATGGTTGCGCAGGAACTCGCTCAGATGGCGGCCCGCGTGCGAGATCGAGGGCTCGGTCGGCGGATGCTCGATAAGATAGCCGGTGACGAGGTTATGAAAGTTGTCGGCGCCGAGCGTCGCGAGCGTCGCCGGAAAATCCTCCTTGAGACAGTCGAGGATGCGATAGAAGTA
The DNA here is from genome assembly GCA_035500095.1 of Candidatus Binataceae bacterium. Taxonomy (NCBI): domain Bacteria; phylum Candidatus Binatota; class Binatia (SeqCode); order Binatales (SeqCode); family Binataceae (SeqCode); species Binataceae bacterium (SeqCode). Next base: position 11,990 of record DATJXN010000143.1, on the reverse strand, counting down.
GGCGTTGGCGTAAATCTCGAGCCGCTCGCCCGCGGACAACCGGTCATCACTCTCGATCAACTGTTCCAAATCATCGACCGTCTTGGGCCCGGGCGCGCGCTCAGCGGCGAGGCCTGCAGCCACGCCCTCGGGTGCGGTAATCAGGCGATAAAGTAGCGCCTGGAGGTCCCTCAGGTCGGGGTCTGTCGGATTGTGGCCCACCTGCATATCATCTTGGGGATTGCCGGGCTGCGCGCAAGCGCCCGCGCAAGAAGCCTGTCAGACCACTCCGGGAGTCCACCCATGGGGATGATGATTGACGGCCAATGGCATCGCGACGACCTGCGCTCGGCGGGAGCGAACTTCGTTCGTCCGCCGACCGTGTTCAGAAACTGGGTGACCGTCGACGGTGGCCCGGGGCCGAGCGGCGAGGGCGGCTTCAAGGCCGAGCGCGGGCGTTATCACCTGTACGTCTCGCTCGCCTGCCCGTGGGCTCATCGCACGCTCATCGTGCGTGCGTTCAAAGGGCTCGGCGACGCGGTCGATCTGTCCGTGGTGGACCCGTTCATGGGCGACGAGGGATGGGCCTTCAGCGCGCCGGACGGTTCGCTCACGCCCGGCGCGACGCGCGATCATCTCTTCGGCGCCGCCCACCTGCATGAGATCTATAGGCAGGCCCGCCGCGACTATACCGGGCGCGTCACGGTTCCGGTGCTGTGGGATCGCGAGCGCAAAACCATCGTCAGCAACGAATCGTCGGAGATAATCCGCATGTTCAACTCGGCCTTTGACGCGGTGGGCGCCGCCGGCGACGATCTCTACCCGCCCGCCCAGCGCGCGGAGATCGACGAACTCAACGCGATTATCTACGACACCTTGAACAACGGCGTGTACAAGTGCGGTTTCGCCAAATCGCAGGCAGCCTACGAAGCGGCCTTCGATCCTCTGTTCGCGACCCTCGATCGCCTGGAGCAGGGCCTGGCAGATCGGCGCTATCTGGTGGGCGCGCGCCCAACGGAGGCTGACTGGCGGTTGTTCCCTACGCTGGTGCGTTTCGACGCCGTTTACTATAGCCATTTCAAATGCAACCTACGCCGCATCATTGACTACCCGAACCTGTGGGGCTACACGCGCGACCTTTATCAGGCGCCCGGCGTCGGCGCGACAGTCAGCCTCGCGCACATCAAGCGCCACTACTACGCGAGCCACGCGATGATCAATCCGACCCGCATCGTGCCCAAGGGTCCGGCGATCGATTTTGCCGCGGCGCACGATCGCGCGCGGCTTGCCAATTAAGGCGTAAGAATGCGCGCCGCGGGGAGCGTCGTAACGATGAGAGTAGAAGACGGTCGCCCGCGCTCCGGCTGGGCCCGTCGGTGGCTAATCGCCGCTGCCCTCGCGCTCTATCCGATGCTGAGCGGGTTCGATCTGACCCATCACGTGGTGCCGCCCGAAGAGATCCGCGACGGCGGCCCGGCCAAGGATGCGATTCCGGCGGTGAAGGAACCGCAATTCGTCAAGGCGGGCCAGGCGGCCTTTCTCGAAGCGAACGACAAGGTGATCGGCGTGGTGGTCGAGGGGCGGGCGCGCGCTTATCCGATCAAGATTCTCAACTGGCACGAAGTGGTGGACGACTCGATAGAGGGGGTGCCGCTCGCGGTGACGTTTTGTCCGCTGGTCCATGACGCCGCCGTCTACAGGCGCGCGGCCGGCGATGGTCAAACGCTGGTGTTTGGCGTTTCGGGCAAGCTCTATCAGAGTAATCTCGTGCTCTACGACGCGAATACGCAGAGCCTGTGGTCGCAGCTCGACGGCCGTGCGCTGGCCGGACCGATGGCGGGGCAGAGGCTCTCCGCAATCCCCAGTACGGTCACGACCTGGGAGGCGTGGCGCAAAAAGCATCCTGCAACCGACGTACTCAGTATGGATACCGGATATACTAGAGACTATGGAGTCGATCCGTACTGGGGATATGAGCACGGCGCCGAGATAGTATCGCCGGTTACTCATCTGGACGAGCGGCTGGATGCGCACGAAATCGTACTGGGTATATCGGCCGGCGGCCGCGACGAGGCGTTTCCGCTCTCGAAGCTGGCCGGCGCTCATATGCCGCTGCGGGTTCAACTGGGGGGAGCGGATCTGACTATCAGCTACGACGCCGGCTCGGGCGCGGTCAGCGCGAGCGCGGCAGGCGAGCGCATCCCGGCTTACAACGGCTATTGGTTCGCCTGGGCGGCATTCCATCCCGCAACCGCGATCTGGAGCCCGGCTCCCAAAGCCGGCAAGCGCGCCGCCGCGAACTAGGCGCCGGCGGCGCGGGCAGTCGGGGACGAGGCGATATAGACGAGGCGATATATGCGAGCGAGCCTGACTAGCGATGCATCTCCTCGAGCTTGCTGATGTCATATAGCTGGGTGACGTTGGCCGGCGCGGCGTTCGGATAGCCGCTGCCGTAGCCGGCGAAAATCGTGGCGCGGTCGTTTTGCACGTCCACCACGTTCTCTCCGATCAGCATCGTCGATTCCACGCCGTGATTGATCTCGGCGAAGCTCTTGAAGTCTTCGCTCCAGCGGTATTGCAGCTCCCACAGCTTCCACAGTTTGCCGTCGCGGTTGAAGGCGAGCGCCATCCACGGATGCCAGTTCTCGGCGTCCCAGAACATCACCACGCTGCTGTACGGATGATGGGCCTCGACCGGAGTGCGTTCGACCACGGCGAAGCGGCGCAGCGACCATCGGTCGTTGGGAATTTCGCCGTTGGGGCCGAACAGGTAGGCGTAGTCGTCGCGCGAATCCATCACCGCCAGCAAGTCCTTCCAGCCGAGGAATTTCCAGTGCCAGTGCAATTCGCGGCCCGAGAAGGTGTAGAAGTCCTCCTGCGTGGTGTCGGTGCCCTCGACCGAGTCGGATTTGACCTCGACCGACACGCGCCGCACGCGGCGCGACTGCGGATCGTAGGCCCAGGCGTCGTCGGCGCGATGCGGGTCGGCATAGCGGTAGGTGATAAAGACCTGGCCGCGCACGTCATAGGGCGAGAAGAATCCGCTGAATTCCTTCCACAGGAATTGGGCCGAGTCGGGCGTGCCGAGCAGTCCCCCGACGTCGGCGCGCTGGGCCAGATGGCTGAAGTAAACCCGCCGATAGAAGCTGCTGAGCGTGCGGGAGAAGGTGCCGCCGCCGCCGAAGAACTTGCTCGCATCGGAAGGCAGCTTGCTGTGGTACTCGACGCCGCCGACCCAGTTCGAGGGCGGAGCTTCGATCTCCGTGGGCGCTTTGCCGTCATGCGAGCCGCCGAAGTGGGCGACGATGAACAGGTAGTTCAGCGAAAACTGGCCGTAGTTCTGCCATCGATAGTCGAAATTCCACGCCGCCTTGATTCCCGAGAGCGCGTCCGAGGTGCTGAGGGAGGCGTTGGAAAAGGGCTGCCCGCATACGTAGCTGGCGAGCGAACCGTCAGGGTTGAGCTTGACCTGCGCCTGGTATTTCTCGGTGCATTCCTGGTAGTCCTTGCGCGGCATGTGGCTGCGCGCCGCCATGATCTCCATCTTGAATTCCGGGAAATTCAGCTGCTCGAACCATCCCGGCGGCATAAACGGGCGAATCTTCTCGAGGTCGCCGCTCCCCAGCGTGTCTCCCGGTTTGAAATTGGGCTTGGCTTCGGCGTACTTGCTCAACCATTGATCGAGCGTCGCCCGCGTATAGGTCTTGACGTTCTGCGCCGCGGCGCGCGGCGCGCTAAGCGCGATAACCGCGGCTATCGCGGCCAATATCGGCGGGAGCATCCCTGATCGCGCCCAACGAAGGTTTCGTGAACTCGTCCCCACTGGCTTTCTCCTCGGAATTGGCACCGGCCCCGGTTGCCACGCGCCATCTTGCAATAGCGCGATCATCGGACGCAACACCGCAAGCCAGAGGGGCGGAAGACTGGCGGCGGGCGGCGAATCCGCAGGCCTCGCCGCTGACGAATACTGCGAAAAATCCGAACGACCGCGGCGAATTCGCTATCCAGATCATCCGTAAACAGGTGGTAACAACCCCCGATTGAAGCTTCCACGCGTCCGGGCTACCCTCATTCTGAAGTTCGGGGGAATTGACGTAGACTGCATTCATGGCGACTCCAACAGAGGCTTCTGAGGTGCTCCAGGCAGTCTCCGTCTCGGTCGCGGCGGCCGCGGCGGTCCTGACCAACGGCGATGGCGTCGCGGAAATCTCCGTCGGCAACGGCGCGCTCGCAAATCCGATCCACATCGACCCGGAACTCAAGGGACCCGAGCTGTACCTCAATCGGGAGCTCACCTGGCTCGCGTTCAATCGCCGCGTCTTTGCCGAGGCGCTCGACGAGGGCAACCCGCTGCTCGAGCGGGTCAAGTTTCTCGCCATCACCGCCTCGAACCTCGATGAATTTTTCATGAAGCGGATCGGCGGCCTCAAACAGCAGGCGATCGCCGGGATGCAGGAGCTGACCGTCGACGGGCGCACGCCGCAGCAGCAGATCGCCGAGTGCCTGGCCGAGATTCGTGCGTTCGAGGCCGAGCAGCGGGCGTTACTGCCGGTGCTGCTGAAAAGGCTGGAGGAGGCCGATATCCACATCCTCGCCTTCGACGAGCTGAGCCCGGCCGAGCAGGCCGCGATCCGCGAGTACTACCTGCGCAACATTTTTCCGCTGGTAACGCCGCAGGCGATGGATCCGGCGCATCCGTTCCCGTTCATCTCCAACCTCTCGCTGAACCTGCTTGTCACCCTGCGCGCGCCCGACGACACCGAGCCCTCGCTGGCGCGGGTCAAAGTGCCGGTCGGACTCGGAATCCCGCGCTTTCTGCGCGTCGATGGCACCCGCCGTTTCGTCCCGCTCGAGGACGTGGTCGCGCACACTCTCGACCTGCTCTTTCCGGAGGCCCGGATCGAGGGCTTCGAGTTTTTCCGCGTGACCCGCAATGCCAACACCGAGCGCGACGAGGACGAGGCCGACGACCTGCTGGCGCTGATCGAATCCGAGCTGCGCGAGCGCCGCTTTGCGCCGATCGTCCGGATGGAAGCCGTGCGCGGGATGAACCCCACCCATCGCGGAATGCTCGCGGCCGAGCTCGGCCTCGACGAGCGCGACGACGTGTTCGAGATCGAGGACGGGATGCTGGCGCTGCGCGACCTGATGGAGCTGACGGCGGTCGATAATCCGGCGCTGCACGACCCGCCGCATCATCCGGCCGACCATGCGCGGCTGACTCCCTCGCGCAACATCTTTCACGTGATTCGCGAGGCCGGCTCGATCCTGCTGATGCATCCGTACGAGTCGTTTCCGACCTCGGTCGGACGCCTGCTGCGCGAGGCGAGCGAGGATCCCAAGGTGCGGGCGATCAAGATGACGCTCTACCGCACCTCGAGCGATTCGGAAGTGATCGGCTACCTGTGCGACGCCGCGCGCAACGGCAAGCAGGTCGCCGTGGTGGTCGAACTCAAGGCTCGCTTCGACGAAGCAGCCAACATCCAGTTCGCCGAGCAGCTCGAGGAATACGGCATCCACGTGACCTACGGCGTGATCGGGCTGAAGACGCATAGCAAGGTGATCCTCGTGGTGCGCCAGGACTACAACGGACTTCGCCGCTACGCCCATATCGGAACCGGCAACTATCACGCCGGCACCGCGCGCCTGTACGCCGACTTCGGGCTTTTGACCAACGACGAGGCGATCGGCGCCGACCTGACCCAGCTGTTCAATTTCCTGACTACGGGCTATCGCGCCGGCCGCACGTTCAAGAGGATCCTGCCCGCGCCCGCGCTGCTCAAGCGCGCCCTGCTCGAGAAGATCGGACGCGAGGTCGAGCTGCATCGCTCCGGCACGCCCGGCCTCATCCAGATGAAAATGAACGCGCTCGAGGACTCCGACATCACGCGCGCGCTCTATCGCGCGGCCCAGGCCGGCGTGAAGATCGATCTGATCGTGCGCGATACCTGTCGCCTGCGCCCTGGAATCCCGGGACTTTCGGAAAGCGTGCGCGTGGTCAGCATCGTCGGCCGCTTCCTCGAGCACGGGCGCATCTATTACTTTCGCAACGGCGGCGCCGAGGAATATTTCATCGGCTCGGCCGATTGCATGAAGCGCAACCTCGAAAGCCGGGTCGAGGTCGTGGTTCCGGTCGAGGATCCGGCGCTGCGCAAGGAGCTGCGCACGGTGTTCGAAGTGCAGCTAAAGCCCAATCACGCGGCGTGGGAGATGCGCTCCGACGGCAGCTACGTGCGGCTGCCGGGCGAGGCGAAAAACAACTGCCAGCTCGCGATGATCGACCTCGTCGAGCGGCGCGAGAAAGAAGAAGAGAAAACCCGGCGCCGGCGCCGCGGATTCGCCCGGCGCGTGATGAAGTAGCCCGCGCGCGTTACGCACCTATGGAGTGGGCGCCGGAGTCGGCGTTGCGGATTGCGCGGCGGCTGGGGTCGTCGATGCCGTCGGAGACGGGACAATGGCCGGCGAACTGGCCCCGATAAAGGGCAGCGGGAGAGGTATGATGATGCATCCCGCCATCAGCGACACGAAATCCACGCAGACGCAGAGCAATCCACGCTTGCTCATTTAATCGCCCTCCGGGCGGCAGCGTTCTCGAGGATGGTATCGTGACGCACGACCGCCTATCATCGCCTCGGCTCGGCGGCCTCAGGTCCTGGACAATTGCCCGCCGGGGATGCATACGAAGAAGCATACGAGGATGCATACAATGAAACGTGCGCTTATTGTTATCGACGTGCAGAACGAATACTTCAGCGGCAAGATGCCCGTCAGCTATCCGCCCGGCTCGCTCGACAACATCCTGCACGCGATGGATTCGGCGCACTCCCACGGCGTGCCGGTGGTCGTGGTGCGCCACGCGGCCAAGGGCGATCGCGGCGTGTTCAAGGAAGGCACCGAGGGCTGGAACCTGCAAAAGGACGTCGCCGCGCGGCCTGCCGACGTGGTCATCGACAAGAACCTGCCCTCGAGCTTTGCCGGAACCGACCTCGAAAAGTGGCTGCGCGACAATCAGATCGACACCCTGACCATCACCGGCTATATGACCCAGATGTGCTGCGACAGCACCGCACGCGACGGGTTCCATCGCGGCTACAAGGTGGAATTCCTCTCCGACGCGACCGGCACGCTCAGCGTCGGCAACGATTCGGGCAAGGTCGCCGACAAGGACCTGCACAACGCCGTGCTGGTCACGCAGGCCTCGATGTTCAGCAAGGTGATGGGCACCGCCGACTGGATAAAAAAGCTCGACGAGAAGTGAGCGCGGCTCACCCGCCGCCCTTCAGGCGCGCGTAATGGCGATGCGCCTTGGCGCGGTTGCCGCACGCGCTCATCGAGCACCAGCGCCGCGTCCCGTTCTTGCTCTCGTCCAGGAAAAGCCACAGGCACTCGCCGTTGGCGCACTCGCGCACGCGCTCGAGATGCGCCCCGGCGAGCAGGTCGCCCGCCGACCATAGCGCCGGAGCAAGCAGCGCCGGCGCGCTCGCGGGCCGCTTCAGTTCGACTCGCCAGCCGAACCCGCTTGCGGCGCGCTGAAGCGCGCTTCGCGCGGGCGTCTCCTGCAAGGCTCGGTTCAAGTCGGTCAGGTCCTGGTCAAAGTCGTGGTCCGCAGGCGCGCCGCCGCTCGCGATCGCATGGAAGATACGATAAATCGACTCGCGAATCGCGATCGCGCGATTGAAAATCGCCGCCGCTTCCGCCGGACGGCGCTCGCACCAGGCCGCGCCGCCCCAATCGCCGCCGGCGTCGATCGCACCCGCCAGAAGACCGCCCGACGCCGCGCACCACTTAACCAGGTCGGGCAATCCGTGCAGGGTCTCGGCCGGCGCGCTGCCGCGCCATCCGAGCGTATTGGCGTAGTCGAGACAGAGATCGCGCCGGGGCGCGAGGACCAGAAAGCCGCCGCGCGGGCTTGGCCTGCGGCTCCCGTTGGACGTGCGATTCGCCATCCGATTGGACATTTGTCCTTAACATACTAACCACCGTGGAGGTTGACAATCCGTAGCCGTTCGGCTATCTAACCAGTGTGCCGGTTGATTTAACCTGTCAATCGGTTAGACGAGCGGCCGGAGCGAAAGACACGGCGCTCCCGGCAGGCAAAAAGGAGCAGGGTCATGATTCATCACGTATCGATCGGAGTGAGCGACGTCGCCCGGGCCAAGCGGTTTTTCGATGCAGCGCTGGCGCCGCTCGGTGCGAAGTGCCTCTACGAGGACGCAAGCACGCTCGGCTATGGCGGCGGCGACGGACCGCGCCTGTGGCTGCTTGCGGCCAGCGCCCCCGTGCCGGCCAATATCGCGGGCTTGCACGTGTGTCTGGAAGCCGGGCGGCGGGCCGCGGTTGACGCGTTTCACGCGGCGGCGCTCAAAGCGGGCGGGCGCGACAACGGAAAGCCGGGGCTGCGCGCGGATTACGGCGAGAACTACTACGCCGCTTTCGTCACCGACCCGGACGGCAACAGGATCGAGGCGTACTGCGGGCGCAAGGAGTGAGCCGCACGGGGCCGCGCCGCCGTTATGGGCGGCGCGGCCCGCGGTGATGAGACGGTTCCGATTTGCGGTGCCGCGGCGGGCGGCGCGCGACTGTGCTATGCCGCGGGACGCCGCAGCATCGCCGGATCGATCCGGCGCGGCACCAGTTGCCCGTCGTTGAGAGTTCCCTTGAGGCTGCCGTCTTCGACGATCGGCTTGCCGCGCAGGATGGTCGTCACCGGCCATCCCCTGACCTCCCATCCTTCCCACGGACTGTAGTCGCTCACGTGGAAATCCTCGCGCGCAAGCTTGCGGCGGATCGCCGGATCGATGAGCACCACGTCGGCGTCGCTGCCCGACGCGATCGCGCCCTTGCGCGGATAGAGCCCGAGGATCCTCGCCGCGTTGGTCGCGGTCACCTGGGCGAAGCGCTCGAGCGTCATCCCGCGTTTGACCACGCCTTCGGTGAACACGATTCCCATCCGCGCCTCGGCGCCGAGATTGCCGCCGGTCACGTCCTCGATCGTCTGGCCGTCGAGCTTCACTTTAAGCGAGGTCGGAAACTCGTCAGTGGCGACGGTCGAGACGCCGTCGCCAACGAGCCCATTCCACAGCGCCGTGTGATCGTCCGGGTACTTGAGCGAGGGATAGGTGTGATAGCAGAAGCCGCGCGGCGAACGGTAATCATGCGCGGAGAAGCAGGCGTAGTGATGGAGCGTCTCGGCGTACACGGCCTGGCCGTTGGCGCGCGCTTCGGCCACCGCTTCGACGCCTTCGCGCGCCGAGGTATGGACGAAGTAGATGGCGGCGCCGGCCGCGCGGCCGAGCGCGATCGTGCGTCGGAACGCGAGCTCCTCGGAGAGCTTGCTGTGCACGTGATGCAGGTTCCGTCCGGCGGTCTGACGCTCGGCTTTGAAACGCTCGTAGTTGTACTGCACGAGGTCGTGATCCTCGGCGTGGACCACCATGATCCCGTCGCGCGGCGCGATCTTTTCCATCGCTAGCTGGATACGGCCGAAGTCGAGCCTGAAGCCCGGGCGTTTCGAATTGGGCGGCAGAACTTCGGTCGTGAAAACCTTGAAGCTCGGAAAGCCTTGCTGGATCGCCTCGGGCAGCTGGTCGAAGATTTTAAGCGGCAGCGCGCCGCCGATCGCGACGTGGAACGTGTAGTCCACGTACGAGTTGCCCTTCCATCGACTGAGCCGCCGCTCGATCGCGCGCTGCACGTCGGTGCGCGGATGCACCCAGGCGAAATCGATATGCGTGGTGGTCCCGCCGAACGCCATGCCGCGGGTGTCCTCTTCGGGGCCGAGCGTGTACAGCCCCTCCGCGGGGCGCATCGTGATCCGGTCGCCGAGATGGGTATGCGGCTCGACGCCGCCCGGCACAGCGATCTTGCCGGCGGCGTCGATCACGCGCGCCGCCTCGACCCGCTCGCCGGGCAGGCCGACGAACGCGATCTTTTCGCCGGCGATGCCGATGTCCCATCTGCCGGCGCCGTGGGGCGTGACCACCTCCGCGCCGCGAATCATGAGGTCGAGCACGGTTCTCCTCGCACCGCATAAAGAAAGCGGCACATGAGTTAAATACTACTTTTGCAATTTTTCGGAAAACGAGAGGAGGCCCGTGCGGCGGCGCGGAAGCTCCAGAGTGGGCGTCCAAATCGGCGGTTTGGCGCTAGCGAGGTGTCCTGGAAATAGGTTTCATCCTAGGATCTTAAGGCTGTCATTCCGAGCGCAGCGAGAATCCCGGCTTCCACGAAGAAACGAATAACGTTCAGGGATTCCTCGGTCGCTGACTCCCTCGGAATGACACACCTTGACGCTTTTCCCGATATCTAGGTTATTTGCGGGCCACCACGCTACCGAGGCCTTTTCGCCCAGTAGCTGGTCAGTTTCTTCGCGAGTTCGTCACCCACGTTGTAGTTTTCGATAAGCTCCCGGCAGTCGCGCGCGAAGCTTTGCGCGTGACATCTTTGCGCCACCCGATACAGCACGCTGAAGCCGGCGTAGTCCGCGACGATCAGTCCCACCAGTCCGGTTTCAGGCAGGCGAAGCGCGGCGGCATAACCGAAGAGCCCGACCAATAAGAAAAAGCGCACCGCGACGCTCATGTGAGATCCAGGATGGCGCGGCGGCGCATCAGTCGATCGTCTTGCCGTTGGCCGATTTGCGGAGCAGGGCCAGCCTGATTTCCTCGACCGTGGGCGCCTCCGACTCGTCGCCGTCGGCGCCTTTCGAGTCGGACGCGGCGCCCTTGCCGCTGCTGTTGCGCCGGGAGTCGAGCCTCCGGCGCCTGGCGGCTTCGATTTGCGCCTCGCGGATTCTGTCTTTAATACTCACGCTCTGATCGTCCTTGCTTCTCTAAAGAGTCGAAAATATCCAATCGTGCCCCGTTGGATAGGCATGAGGCGTGCCAACCGCTTCCTATGAAGCACAAAGACTCTAATTTATGCCTAATAGCGCAGAGCGCGAGCGTCGAGGCGCAACCGCCGTCGCCGATTCGCAACGTTGATTGTGGTGGTCGAATCAGTGCTTATGCTTGGACACGGGTGCGCTTGACTTGTGCCGTAGCGCTCGCTTCCTGCGTGGCTCAGGCGATTTGGAGTAGCAGCCGGGAGTGAGCACTGACAGAAGCGTGGGAGTTTCGTGTGTGATCAGGCTCGACCGAGCACCGAGGTAACAAAAAACAGTTCTCGAAGGAAGTGGCCGATTTAACGTTAGCGATAGATCAGATCGATCGGAACCGTGAGGACTCCCTTGCCGGCGTATTGAACCTTGCACTGGTCGAATGAGGGTGCCCTGATCGTGGGGTTTACGTTGTTGGAGAATCCGTAGCCCTCAAGCGGGTAACCAAACCTCCGGTCGAACTTACCGTTTCCGTTCTCGTCGTGAAACACGGTAGCGGCGTAGGCGCCAGCCGGCAGGGCCTTGAATTCGCACACGCCCTGGCCATTGTGGATCGGCACCGATATTTTGCGCGACTCCGTGCCTACCGTCGTAAATACACCGGAGTTCGCGCTCGCCCATAGCGAGCAGATAACCGAACCTTTCTGATTGCGCACGCCGTTTACGACAATGCGTAGTTCGTCCGGCTGGACCGGCGGTTGTGAGCGTGCGACATTCGGCACGACCGCAAATCCGATTGCCATAGCGAGCGCCAATGCGTAACGCTCGCACCTCACCCTAATAATTCCGCACGCCGTAAATCCGCTTCTGTCACTGTGGCGTGCTGCTAAAAACCAAAGAAAGGGTCTTCTTCCTGACATCAGCGCGAGTCGCCTTTCAGCACGCTGCCAGTGTAAACTGTGCCGATTGCCAAATAGTCCGACTGCCCAAGCGACAGCAATGGTGATGATGCTGGGCCGTGTTTAGATCCCTTAAGAGGCCGAAGCTGTCTAGCTTTTCTGGCCAGCGCCGCGCAGCATCCAGGACCCGCTCAACTGACCCCTTGATTTTATTGGTGGAGCTGACGCGGATCGAACGCGCGACCTCCTGAATGCCATTCAGGCGCTCTCCCAAACTGAGCTACAGCCCCACCGCG
>DATJXN010000142.1 GCA_035500095.1 Candidatus Binataceae bacterium | reverse complement strand
ACCAATTCATCTTTCTTGACAGGGACGCTGGGTCGAGCTACAAAGAAAAGTGAATGGATTCATCTTTAGAAACTACGCCGCTGAAAAAGCGCGATCGGCAAAAGCAGGATCGTGAACAGCGAATCCTCGTCGCTGCGCGTCATCTCTTCGATCGCAAAGGGTACGCGGGCACCGCGATGGAGGATATTGCGGGGCGAGCCAACCTCGCGGTGGGTACGCTCTACAACTACTTTCCTTCCAAAGATGACCTGTTGCTGGCGATCATGCGTCGCGATTCAGACCACGTCATCGCGCTTGCGGAGCGTATCCTCGCGGCTCCGCCGGCGGATCCGGTCGAAGCGATCGCTGCCCTTGCCGACGCTTTCATCCAGAGCATCGCGGCCGAGGAGCGGATGCTGTGGCGCGAAGTGTTCGCCGCATCGATCGCATCGTATGAAACCCTCGGCGCGCGCATGTTCGCGCTGGACGCGCGGATGATCGAAATGTTCGGCGCGATGATTGACAAGCTGAAAGAGCGCAGGCAGTTGGCGGCGGAGATCGATTCGCCGCGCGCGGCGGGTCTTCTGTACGGGATCTGCCTGACCTGGTCGATCGCATACGCAACACAGGCCAACCTCACATTGGAAACGATGAGCACCGAAATCTCACAGAGTGTTGCGATGGCGGTCCGCGGGATGCTGCCGCGCGCCACAGAGGAGAACCCCCGATGAACGAGAATCTGCCGTCATTCGAGTCCGCGGAGCTTATCCCCGACTACTGGTACGCGATCGCGCCCTCGAGCGCGGTCACGTCCGCGAGGCCAATCGGTATCAAACGGTTCGGACGCCGGTTCGCACTATGGCGCGGCAAGAATGGCCGCGTCGCGGGCCTGCCCGACCGCTGCTCTCATCGTGCGGCGATCCTCAGCACCGGAAAGATTCGCGAGGGTTGTATCGAATGCCCGTATCACGGCCTGCGCTTCGATTCGGCCGGGCGCTGCGTGCTGATACCGGCCAACGGCGCGAATGCATCGATTCCCGACGGGTTCGACCTATCGCCTATCACAGTGCGCGAGGCGCACGGGCTGGTCTGGTACTGGAATGGCGCAGGCGAACCCGCGGCAGAGATCCCGTGGCTTCCGGGCGCGACCGAGATGGGCGCCGGCACCGCGGAGTACGACTACGTGGCGCATGCTCCCTACCTGCGAATCCTCGAGAACCTTGCCGACTTCCATCACTTTCCAATCCTGCACAAGACGATGCTGCCTGGAATCGGGACGCGGATGGACGACATGGATGCGCGTGTCGAAGGCGAGGTCGTATCGTTCAAGGCCACGATGCGCTGGGAGAGGCCGGGATGGTTGCGCAAGGACACGCCGATCGAGGCATGGTTCGGTCTTCCCTCGCTTGCGCTGATCAAGTTCGGCGGTTTTTACGTCAACTATGCGCTCGCGCCGATCGATTCGGAGCAATCATGGATATACGCGCGCTATCATCATCTGCAGTGGAACGGAGCACTCAGCACCATCGCCGGGACGATGGCCGCGCGCTACGACCGTGCGATCTTCAAACTTCAGGACCGCAAGGTGCTCGTGACGCAAGGCGACCAGCCGGGCGACTTCTCGAATTTCAAACTGTACGCGGCTGATCGTCCAATCGCGCTACTCTGGGGCCTGCGCAAGCGCGCGATCGTTGCGGCACAGAATCGACGCATGAGCGCGCATCAGGAGACCTCAGCAGCAGCGGCCGGCCGCTGAGGCCTCCGGCACACACGCGAGCAAGCGGCGCTACCGGGAAGCGCGGCGCGCCTCCTGTTCCTGGTAGGCCCTGGTTTCCTCCGCCAGCGCTCTAACCACGCTCGGGCGCTGATACATCCGGTCCATGTAGTTCTTGACCGCCGGCCACTTCGCCAGGTCGATGCCAGTATATTTGGTCCAGTTCAGAACCGTGGTCAGGTAGGCATCGGCGATGGTGAACCGATCGAGCAAGAATTCGCGTCCTTCCAGTTCCGTGTTCAGGTAGGCAAGGCGCTGTTCCGCCTTCTGACGAGCATAGGCCTTGCCCGCCTCGGGCATGGCGGGATCGAGCAGCGGAACAAACACGACCTTGTGCAGCTCGGAGGTGACGAAGTTGAGCCACTGCTGAAGCCGGTAACGTTCCATCCCGCCGCGCGGCGCCAGCCCTGATTCCGGTTTCTGGTCTGCCACGTATTGCAGAACGACGGGATTCTCGGTCACGAGCTCGCCGCGGTCGGTCCGCAGCACGGGGACCTGGCCCATGTGATTCACGGCGAGAAAATCGGCGCCGTCGGCGGTCCGTTTCGCGCGCGTGTCGACCGCCACGAAGCCGCCATCGATTCCCGCCTCGTAGAACGCGATCCGCGTGGCCATCGAGCACGCCAAGGGAGAGAAATAAAGATCCATGGAAGAGCCTCCTGGGAATTGATTTTTGTACCGTACTGCATAAAATTAATACGAGTCAAGGATTTATGTCCAACATGGTACAAAAATCATCTTCCAAACGGGGGCGGCCGCGCGCCTACGATCCGGAAACCGCGATGGCGCAGGCAATGGCGGTGTTCTGGAATGCGGGCTACGCGGCAACTTCGCTCGACGACCTGGTCGCGGCGACCGGGATGAACCGGCCCAGCCTGTACGGAGCATTCGGCGACAAGCACACGCTCTACCGGACTCTGCTCCATCGCTACCGCCGCATCGCGCGCGATGGCATGAAGGACGCGCTGCGTTACGACCTGCCGATCCGGCAGGCGTTGCATCGCGTTTACCAGTCGGCGCTCGCCCTTTACCTGCCGCGCAGCGCGAAGCAACGCGGATGTTTCCTGATTGGCACCGCGGTCACCGAATCGGTGAACGATGCGCAGGTGCGCAAGGACCTGGCTGAGGGCCTTGACGAGATTGACGATGCATTCGAGGCGCGGCTGCGCGCGGCGCGCGAGGCCGGCGAGATTTCCCGCAGCCTCGATCCCGCGACCCTGGCGAAGATGGCGTCCGCGGCCCTCTATTCGCTGGCGATAAGGGCACGCACGGGGACTTCGCGGGCGAGCCTGGAGCGATTCGCCGATTCGGCGATCGATCTGATTTGCGGAACCCGGGCGCGGAACCGGAAAGGAAGATAGCGGGGAGGCACGCGCTGTTTGGGGGACAAGTCCGCGCCATCCCCGCCGGGGGGCCATGAAAGAGCCGCTCCACGATCAAGACGGAACAGGACCCGGATAGGTTGCGGGCGATTTCTTACGGGTTTGTGACTTCGATAAGCTGCGGGGCGATGCCGGGTTCGATTGAGCCGCTCTTTTCAGTCTGGGTCGAGCCGCGCCAGACGATACGCGAGATCGTCAACGACGATCCGACTCGCAGCGTGATCGGACTGGCGATGGTTAGCGGAGCATTGCAGAGACTGGAGCTGGCATGGTTTCGCGCGCTCTCTCATCCGGGTTCGGTCGGCGCGTATTTTCCGATCCGGGTAGTGATCGGGGTCGCGCTCGGCGCTTTCCTCGGAGTAATCGGGATCTACATCGGGGCGTGGCTGGTTCGGATACCCTGCCGAATCCTGGGCGGGGTCGCCTCGCTGGTGGAGATGCGCGCTGCCCTGGCATGGTCAAGCGTCCCCGGCATCACGGCGGCGAGCGCGAGCATCTTGCTGGTCCTGTTCGGCGTGCTGAGTCCGCCGGAGTTCAGGCACGGCAGGATTCCGGTCATGTCCGGTTCGACGATCGAGCTGGGTCTGCTCAACTTCGCGCTGACGCTGTGGGGTTTCATCGTGCAGATGAAATGCATCGGCGAGGTGAATCGCTTCTCGGCGTGGCGCGCGCTCGCGGCGGTCCTGCTGTTGATTGCGGCGCTGGCCGCGCTGGTGGTGCTGATCGTGTTGGTGGCCGGCGGCATGCAGCATTGAGGGCTGCGGCGATCAGAGGAGCATTAGCTAGCGCGAGCCGGCGGCAGATCGCACATCGGTCTCGGCGAAGTCGTTTCCCTTATAGAGCAGAGCGCACCGGTGATTTTTCGCCATGGCATAGGCAAAACAATCGCCCAGATTGAGTTGAGCGGGGTGGCCGCGGCCTTTACCGTATCTTGAAAATGCGGCGATTGCCGTGTCCGCGTCCTTATCAGTCAGCGAAAGCACCTCGACACCTGCCCTGGCCAGAAAGTCGCGCACCGTCGCTTCTGCTTGCTCGACGGCAACCCGGCGTTTGCGAGCCAGAGCCGCGACTGCCTCGAAGACTGCCAGTGGAGAAGTGTTACGAGATAGATCCTGTTCCAATGAATCGAGCAACATATCGGACTCGGCTTCCTCGGCCAGTATCGCGACGATCGCGGAAGCATCGAGGAAAATCATCCCTCTTCTTCCAACTCGTCGTAGAAAGCCTTATCTGCTTCGAGACCGGTGGCGGGCCAGGCCCGAACCCTCTCCTGCAGAGGCCGAATTCGCTGTTTCAGGGAGTCTCTCTCAGAGCGACGCAGTTCATTTTCAAGCGCCAACTTCACGGCTTCAGTCTTGCTCAGCCGCTTACGCGCCGCCAGCTTCGTAGCGAGGCGATTTACTTTCTCGTTCCTGATATTGAGCGGCATCGATCTACCTGTGTAGACACGACTATAGCACTGTCTACACAGAGGACCAACGCTCGCTCAATTGATGCGCAGGCGCTCTGCGAGGCGGGTGGCGCGGCGGCGTTCGTCCTGGTTGCGCACAGCCTGCTGGAGCGCGGGCTTGGTGCCGACCAGCACGCAGACGCGCTCGGCGCGGGTGATTGCGGTATAGAGCAGGTTGCGCCGGAGCATCAGGTAGTGGCTCGGATGCACCGGCACGATCACGGCGGGGTATTGGCTGCCCTGGCTCTTGTGCACTGAGATGGCGTAGCCGAGTCCCAGTTCATCGAGCTCGGACTGATCGTAGTCGGCATGTCCTTCCTCGAACGCGACACCGACCTTGCCCTTCTCGGTATCCACCGACAAGACTTTGCCGATAGAGCCGTTAAAGATCGCCTTCTCATAGTCGTTGCGAAGCTGGATAACGCGATCGCCTTCGCGAATATCGCGATCGCCCGCGCGAATTCCGCGTCCCGCCGGGTTCAGCAACTGCTGCAGCTCGCGATTGAGCGCGTGGGTCCCGAGGGGGCCGCGATTCATCGGGGTCAGCACCTGGATATCCGCCGGACCGCGGATGCCGAACTTGCCGACCAGGCGCTCGCCGACGAGCTGCTTGATCGTTGCAAGCACTTCGTCGGGAGACGCGCGCTCGAAGAAAAAGAAGTCGCCCTCGGGATCGTTGGAGACGTCGGGGAAGTAGCCCTTGTTGAGGCCGTGCGCGTTGGCGACGATGCGGCTTTCGCGCGCCTGCCGGTAAACCTCGCGAAGCTGCACGACCGGAACGAGATCCGACGCGATTACATCCTTGAGCACGCTGCCCGGACCGACCGACGGCAACTGATCCTTGTCGCCCACCAGTACCAGCGAACAATTCGGCACCAGCGCGGAGAGGAGGCTCGACGCCAGCTCGACATCCATCATCGAGGCTTCATCGATGATCAGGTAGTTGGTGCGCAGCGGAAAATTCTCGCCGCGCACGAAGCCTCCGGTCTCGGGCGAGTATTCGAGCAACCGATGGATCGTGCGCGCATCGCGGCCCGTCGCATCCTGGAGCCGTCGTGAGGCGCGCCCGGTGGGAGCGGCGAGAGTCGGCTTGAGGCCCGCATCGGCCAATGCGACGAGGAGGGATCTGAGGATCGTCGTCTTGCCGGTGCCCGGGCCTCCGGTGATCACCGTCACCGCACTGGAGAGCGCCGTCTGCACGGCGCGCATCTGCTCGCTGGAAAGCGTGATACCGCCCGCGGCCGCGGCCTTCTTGAGCGCGCGCTCTGCGACTTGCGCACTCATCGGGCGGCCGGCGGTAAGAGCGCGCAGCCGCCGGGTGACGTTCTCTTCAGCCGCATGCAGACGCGCGAGATAGACGGCGGTGTATTCGTCGGCATCTTCGACAACGACGTCGCCGGCGGCGGCCAGCTCCTCGAGCGCGCGCGGGACGAGATCGGCATCCATCTCGAGAGCGGACTGAAACTGCCCTTCGAGGTATTCGCGGGCGGTATAGACGTGACCTTCGTCAGCCATCCGTTCAAGCAGGTACAAGATCGCTGCGCGTGCGCGCTCGATGGAATTTTTGGGAATCCCGAGTTTCTCGGCAACTACATCCGCGGTGCGAAATCCGATGCCATGGATGGTGCGGGCAAGTACGTAGGGGTCGCGCCGGACGACATCGAGGGAGTCCTTGCCGTAGCGTTTGTGGATGCGGCGGGCGTGCGCCGCCGCGATGCCATGGCCGCGCAGGAACACGGTGAGTTCGCGCAGGCCCGAGGAGTCTTTCCATGCGGCGACGATGCGGCTGGCGACGACCCGGCCCACGCCGGCCACCTCGCGCACGCGCTCGGGAGTGTTGTCGAGAATTTCGCGCAGCTCTTCACCGAAGTGTTCGGCGATTCTCCGCGCGAGCGCGGGACCTACTCCGTGGATTTCGGAGGCGAGGTAGCGTTCGAGTGCGAACACTCCGGCTGGGCGGAGGGTCTCGAAGTCCTCGACCTTGAACTGCTCACCGAAGCGCGGATGTTTCTCGAAGCGGCCGCGGGCGCGGATGCCCGAGCCGATTTCGAGGCCCGCAAAATTGCCGACGATCGTTACGCTCTTCGTATCGCCGTGCTCGGCATAGGTCTTGATGACCGCGACCGCGTAGCCGTTCTCATCATTGACGTAGAGGACGTGGTCGAGGGTGCCCTCGACGTGTGCCTCGCTCTGCGCGGAGTCGGCCATCGAATCAGAATTGCGCGCCGTGCGGGGTGCGTAAAGCGGACTGAGTGAGGATGCCAACAATGCGAGGCAGGGCGGTACTTTGAAGCCTCAATAGCCCGGGATTCCTCGCGGAGTTCTCGACGCGCGCTCCGCGCGCTTCATCCGCGGGAATGACAACTCAGGAGGGCACTGGGAGTACCGGACTTCAGTGTTGCCTGACTGCTTTCCCCGAATCGCGCACTCAGGCACCATCCGCGAGGCGGAGCCATGGATACTGGGCGCGAAAAAATCCTGCGCGAGGATCGCGATTACCTGCGGCGGCTGGGGTACGCGCAGGAGTTGTTGCGCGAGATGGGTGGGTTTTCGAATTTCGCGGTTTCGTTTTCGATCATCTCGATCCTTACCGGCGCGGTTCTGCTTTACGGCTATGGGCTCAAATACGGCGGTCCGCTGATCAACACGCTGGGATGGCCGATCGTCAGCGCGTTCGTGCTGTGCGTGGCCGCATCGATGGCCGAGATCGCATCGAAGTATCCGACCGC
>DATJXN010000141.1 GCA_035500095.1 Candidatus Binataceae bacterium | reverse complement strand
AGGGCGCGGCTTGATTCGTAAAAACCGCGCCTTTTTGCGCTGTCTCGCGCTTCGCCCCGGGACTGCGCGAGTGCGAGGGTGGAAGGGACCGTGTCCTTCGGTTGGCGTATGCAGGATCAGGCTCCTGCCTGTAAGCGGCGGCGCCATTCGTCGAGACCGATGCGGAATCGGAAGGTTCGCTCGGAATCACTCAACATCCACCCGCGACAGCTCCAAGGGAACTTGCGCTGGGAGCACGCGGGCCGCTCTAATCTCAAATCGTGGGTTCCTTCTACGATTTCGCCGAGGTCTGCCAGTCGCTCAGCCAGACCAATAGCCGCCTCCAGATAGCGGCGCTCGCCGCCGACTTCCTTGCCCGCCGCAGCCCGGAGGAAGCGGCGATCGCCGCGCGCTTCATGGTCGGCCGCGCGCTCGCCCAGGGCGGCGAGCCGCGCCTTAACGTGAGCGGCCGCGCGGTGTGGAAAATCGCCGCCGCGCTCGGCGGCGGCGAGGACCAGGGCGAAGACATCTTCACCGCCGCCGCCGACTTCGGCGAGGCGGTCGAGATGGTGATGCGAATGCGCCGCGAGGAGCCTGCGCCAACGCTTACGCTCACCGAAGTCGCGCGCACCTTCGAGGGAATCGCCGAGGTCGAAGGGCGCGGCGCGCGCAAGCGCAAGCTCGAAGGGCTCGCGGCGCTCTTTGCGCGGATGACGCCGCTAGAGGCGAAATACGCGGCCAAGGTGCTGATCGGCGAGATGCGCCACGGGATGAGCGAAGGGCTGATGCTCGAGGCGCTGGCGAAGATGGCCGGACGTCCGGTGGACGACGTGCGCCGGATGCACATGCTCGAGGGCGACGTTGGCCGGCTGGCGCAGGCGCTGCGCCAGCCGGCCATCGCCGCCGGCGGGACGGGCGCGGTCGCGGGCGCCGTGGGCCCTGGGGGCGGCGAAGCCGCTCCCAGCGCCCGCGGCGAAGCCGCCGGGGCAACGGCCGAGGGCGAGACGGATGCGACTATGGCGGCGGCGGGAGCTCCCGCGCCCGCCGCCGCCATCAGCGTCGCGCACGCGCGCGCGCTGCGCCCGATGCTCGCGCAGCCGGCGCGCGAGGTCGCCGACGCGTTTGCGATGCTCGGTCCGCGCTTCGCCCTCGAGCACAAGCTCGACGGCGCGCGCGTGCAAATCCATCACGCGCCCGGCGGCGTGCGAATCTTCTCGCGCCGGCTGAACGAAATCACGCACAGCCTTCCCGAGGTCGTCGAAGCGGCGGCCCGTATCGGCCGCCGGCACGCGATTCTCGACGGCGAGGTGATCGCCGTCGATGCCGCCGGCCGCCCGCTAGCGTTTCAGGAGGTGATGCGCCGCTTCGGGCGCGTGCGCGAGGTCGAGCGCCTGCGCGTCGAGCAGCCGATACGGCTGTTCATCTTCGACCTCCTCGCGCTCGACGGCGAGCTCTGGATCGACCGGCCCTACGAAGAGCGCTACGCAGAGATGGCCCGGCTCGCCGCCGACGCCGGGCTTTCGCTCGCCGGCCGGATCGTCCCTGCCGCCCTGCAAGAGGCCGAGCGCTTTTACGCCGGGGCGATCGAAGCGGGCTATGAGGGCGTGATGGCCAAGGCGCTGGACAGCCGCTACACGCCGGGCGCGCGCGGCCGCGGCTGGCTCAAGATCAAGCACGCGCATACGCTCGACCTCGTGATCGTTGCCGCCGACTGGGGCTACGGGAGACGCCACGGATGGCTCTCGAACTACCATCTGGCGGCGCGCGATCCGGAGCGCGGCGGCTTCGTCGAGGTCGGCAAGACTTTCAAGGGACTGACCGACGATCAGTTCGAGCGGATGACGGCGCGGTTGCTCGCGCTCAAGACCGACGAGACGCGCGCGACCGTGTTCGTGCGGCCCGAAGTAGTGGTCGAGGTTGCCTACAACGATATCCAGCGCAGCCCGCAATACGCGGGCGCGATGGCGCTGCGCTTCGCGCGTATCGTGCGCGTGCGCGACGACAAGCCGGCGGCCGAGGCCGACACGCTTGCCGCGATGACCGAGGCGTTCGAGCGCCAGGTCGTCAGGCCAGGAGTTGGCCGGCCGCCAGTCGCCCGGCCGGGATAGGAGCGGCCGGCGCGGGCGCCATGATTTTGTTGCCCTCGCGCCAAAAGGGAGAGAGGCTAACAATGCGAGAGGAGGCCGGCCGCGCTATCCCGGCGCCGCGTTGGTGAAAGAAAATGATCATCCAGATTTACAGCATGACCTCGATCGCCGACGCGACGATGACCGCCGAAGCCGGCGCCGACCTGGTCGGGGTCGTGGTCGCGGAACCCGGAGTGGTCGCCGAGGGAATCGCGGCCGCCGCTGCCCGCGAAATCCTGGCCGCGGTGCGCCCGCGCGCGCGGGGCGTCGCGCTTTCGCTCGCGGACGATCGCGACGAAATCTGCGCGATGGCCGATGCGGTGCGACCGGATATCGTGCATATTGCCGCGCGCGAGATCGAACCCGAGGATTGCGCGTGGATTCGCAGGCGCCTCGCGCCGGTGCGATTGCTCCGGGCGATCGCCGTGCGCGCCGGCGAGACCCTGGCCGAGGCCGGCCTCCATCAGGAGACCGCCGACTACCTGATGCTCGATTCGGGCGCCAAGGGCGCCAGCGGCGAGACCCATGACTGGTCGATTGCGCGCGCGGTGGTCGAGCGCTCGCGGGTTCCCGTGATCCTGGCCGGCGGCCTTTCGGCGGACAACGTCGGGCGCGCGATCGCCGCCGTGCGGCCCTGGGGCGTCGATTCGTTCACGCATACCGACGTTCCGGGCAACCGCGGCCGCAAGGATCCGGCGCGCGTGCGCGCGTTCGTCGCGGCCGCGCTGCGCGGCTTCGCCGACGCGATCGAATCGGAGAGCACTTGATTCGCAATGCCGCCCGGCGATCGGCGCTTCGGAGGAAGCGGATTGAATCGTCGCCCCCTGATGTTAATATCGCGTTACATTTTCGTTAAGCTGAGGTCATCGGGAACAATCCAATTTGGCTTCGACCAGGTTTATCGCGACTCCGCCTCGTTCCGGCTCCGCTGCCGGACCTGACGAGGCGCGGCTGGCGCTGGAAAAACTGTTCCGCGACCGGCTGCGCAAATTCACCGCGCTCCTGCCCAAGGTCCTCGCCGAGGACGGCGTCGAGGCGGTGCACGACCTTCGCGTGTGGAGCCGGCGGCTGCAGCAGGTGGTGACCACGCTCTCGCCCGCTCCGCGCTCGGCGGAGGCGCGCACGATCGTCCGCACGCTCAGGCGCGCGCGCCGCGCGCTTGGCGGATGGCGCGACTGCGACGTGATGATCGAACAGCTCGAGCGCAAGGCGCGCCGGGTGCGCGATCCCGAGGAGAAGAAAGCCTGCGCGATGATCCGCGATCTCGCGCAAAGCAAGCGCGACCGCGAGATTAGCCGCGCCCGCCGCAGGCTCTCGAGCCGCAAGCTCTTCACGCTCGCCCATCGCGCGCACAAGTTCCTGCACAATCTTCCGCAACGCGATTCGGCCGAGGGCCAAGGCCCTCCCGACGCCGCGGCGGTGATCGCGGCTTCGGCCGCCGCAGGCTACCGCGATTGGCGCGAGGCGCTCGTGCGCGCCTGCGACGGCTTCGACCCGCTCGCCATCCACGCCTTTCGCATCGCCACCAAGCGGCTGCGCTATCGGATCGAACTCGCACGCGACCTGGGCGCGCGCGACGCCGCGCCCGCGCTGGATTTTCTACGGTCGATGCAGGACGTGCTCGGCGTCTGGCACGATCAGATCGAGCTGCTCCAGCTGACCGCGCAAGCGCTCGCGGATCCGCAATTCCTGCTGAGTCATGCGCGGCTGGTCGCGATAGTCCTGCGCAAGGGGGATAGCGAACGGTCCGCGCAGAACGCCCGCGTGCGCCGGCTGCTCGCGGAGACCGGCGCCAGCGTCGAGGGCTCGGCGCTCGACCGTTGGATAACGAGCTATTGCGGCGGCGCGCCGGCCCGTGACTCCGCCCACGAGCCCGAGTCGCAAACGGATGAATCCGATCCTCCGCAGGAATCGGGCGAGGCCAGCCTCCCTCCACGCCATGCCTTTGCCCATGCGAGCGAACTGGCGCCGCCATCGGCGCCCGAGCAAACCCATCCCGCCGCGGCGCCGGTCGCTGCCGAGACTCCCGACCCCGGCGTCAGCCCGGAGGACGATTTCGTCAAAGCGCTCACCCTGCTG
The DNA here is from genome assembly GCA_035500095.1 of Candidatus Binataceae bacterium. NCBI lineage: Bacteria > Candidatus Binatota > Binatia (SeqCode) > Binatales (SeqCode) > Binataceae (SeqCode) > Binataceae bacterium (SeqCode). Next base: position 253 of record DATJXN010000141.1, on the reverse strand, counting down.
CCCCGGTAGGGCCCGATTCGGACATTTAGCACTTCGCTGCCGCTGGCGGAAAGCTGTCTGCTCACGGCGCCCGCCGCTTATCGCTCCCCACGAGCCGAACTTAACTCAAATCTATGCTATTATTTGCTATAATGGGCTAATCCATCTAATGTTATTTGTCTAAATCACAATGTATTTTCCATTATTAGATGTTGAGTTTCTGTAATTGAGAATTTCGATATTTTAATCGTCTTTAATAGTTGCAATAGATGTT
>DATJXN010000140.1 GCA_035500095.1 Candidatus Binataceae bacterium | reverse complement strand
GCGCAACGCGCCAGCACGAGCGCCAATCCTACTATCAACCTGCGAAGCGCCGCAGCGGCGCGGGCACGGCGGCGCCGCGCCGGGCGTGGCGCGCCGACCGCGCCGTTACGACTTGCCTGATTTGAGATCACTGGTTTTCTTCGGGATCACCACGGTATTGGTCTGGCTTAACAAGGTGAAGCTGCGTTCGTTGGGATGGCCGGTCATGCCCGTCCCGGTGACCGTCAACCCCTGCCCTTGAACCTGCACCTCGCCGGGCGCATTCACGATATCCTTGTCGGGGGCGAAGGTCGCTTCGCCGGTCGTCAGCACGAAGTCGCCGTACATGATCCTCAGCCCGCCGCTCAAATGGGCCTGGGTGATATGATTGCCGTTCACCGAAATTTCCGCGCGCGGCGCCGAGACCTCGACATCCTTGCCATCCTTGGACACCATCGACAACTCCGCGTCGGTCAGGATGAGCGTGGTCTTGTCGTGCGAGTAACTCGCCTCGCGCGCGCTCAGACGCCATTGACTGAGGCCGCCGCTCATTTGCGTCCACTTGACGTTGCGCGCGTGGAGCAGCGCGCTCGGCACAATCCCCGCCATCTGCTGGATCGTCGCCACCGGAGCGCGATGGCGCACGACATAAGTAGCGACTGCGAGCACCACGGCCAGCGCCGCGGCGCCGAACAATCCCATCGCCTTGGCGACCCGCTTCGGACTCATCGCGACGCTCCATCGATGAGGCTATCAGCGGCGGTTTGGAGTGTAAATCAATGCTTGCCGGGGCGCCTGGTTCGTTCGATGCGCGACCGCAGGCGCGCCGCCGCGTAGGTCAGTCCCGCGGCCCAGATGAGGCTGTTCGGCACCGAGAGCAGGATGAAATATTCGTCGGTTTGCGCGCCCGCCAGATGAACCAGCGGCGACCCGAGCAGGCTGAAAAGCAGATGCCAGCTCATGTTGCGCGAGGCGCTGGCCCACGCGATCGCCTGCGCGATCCAATGCGTGACGAAAAAACTCAGGAACACCAGCCCGGTCGCCAGATTGTCCGCGAGCGCCCGCCATGCGGTGCGGGGACTTTCTTCGGCCAGCCGCGCCATGCTCTGCCGCAAATGACTAGTCGCGCGCTGCCGCCTCGCGCGCCGCGGCATCGATTCGCGTGAGGTCGGCGAGCAGCGCCGGCAGGAGATCGAGCGGATAGGAATTGGGACCGTCGCTAAGCGCGCGGTCGGGGTCCTCGTGGACTTCCATGAAGAGTGCGTCCACCCCCACCGCGGCGGCCGCGCGCGCGAGCGGCGCGATGAACTCGCGCTGGCCGCCCGAGCGCTCGCCGCCCGCGCCCGGCAATTGCGCCGAATGGGTCGCGTCGAAGACCACCGGGTAACCGAAGCTGCGCATGATAACGAGCGCGCGAAAATCGCTCACCAGGTTGTTGTAGCCGAACGAGAAGCCGCGCTCGGTGACGATCAGCCGCCGGCCGCCGAAGCTCTCGGCCTTGGCCACCACTGCGCGCATGTCCCACGGCGCGAGGAACTGTCCCTTCTTGAGGTTGACCGCGGCGCCGGTCCTGGCCGCAGCCGCAATAAGATCGGTCTGGCGCGACAGGAGCGCCGGAATCTGCAACACGTCGGCGACCTCCGCCGCGGGCGCGGCCTGCGCGGGCTCATGAATGTCGGTCAGCACCGGGAGCCCGGTTTCGCGCTTGACCCGCTCGAGCACGCGCAATCCCTCCTGCAGGCCGGGCCCGCGAAAAGACTCCTGGCTGCTCCGGTTGGCCTTGTCGAATGACGATTTGAAAACGATCGGGACCCCGCTTGAGCGCGAAATCGCGGCCAGCCGCTCGGCGTGGCGCAGACAGGCCTCGGCGTTTTCGATCACGCAGGGCCCCGCAATCAGCACTAGGCGCGGCTCGCCGAAGACCACTGCGCCCGCCGCTACCTTGAGCCTGCTCACGACACCGCTTTGAGCGGGCGCACCTTGGCCGAACGCTGGGGCGCGGTCTCGGCTCGCCGCGCGACCGCCGCGCGGATTAGCCCGCGGAACAGCGGATGACAGTCCCACGGGCGCGAGCGCAACTCGGGATGGAACTGGCAGCCGAGGAACCATGGATGGCCCGGCAGTTCCATGATCTCGACCAGGTGATTGTCGGGCGAAGTGCCGGTGGCCTTGAACCCGGCCTGCTCGAGCGCCTTGCGGTAGGCGTTGTTGACTTCGTAGCGATGGCGATGGCGCTCGGAGATGCGGCTGCGGCGATAGAGCGAGAGCGCGAGCGAACCCGGGCTGATAGCGCAGGGATACGCCCCCAGGCGCATCGTCGCGCCCTTGCGATCGACCGTCTTCTGGTTCTCCATGATGTCGATCACCGGATCGGGCGTGTCTTCCTCGACCTCGCGCGAATTGGCCTTCTTGAGCCCGACGAGATCGCGCGCGATTTCGATCACCATCATCTGCAGGCCCAGGCAGATTCCCAGTATCGGCACCCGGTTCTCGCGCGCGTAGCGGACTGCGCGGATCTTGCCCTCGATCCCGCGCTCGCCGAAGCCGCCCGGGATGATGATCGCATCGGCGCCGGCCAGTCGCGCCGCGGGATTGCCCTTCTCCAGCTCCTCGGCGTCCACGTAGTCGATTACGACCCGCGCCTCGTTGGCGATCGCGCCATGGGCGATCGCCTCGTGCAGGCTCTTGTACGAATCGACCAGGTTGACGTACTTGCCGACCACCGCGACGTTGACGGTGGTCTTGGGATTCTGCACGGTCTTGACGATCCGCCGCCACTTGGCGAGATTGGGCGCGCCGGTCCAGATGTTGAGCTTCTCGACCACGCGCTGGTCGAACCCTTCCTCGTGAAAGCGCAGCGGCACCTCGTAGATCGATTCGACGTCGCGCGCCGAGATGACGCAGTTCTCCTCGACATTGCAGAAGTGCGCGATCTTGGCCTTGACCTTCTTCTCCAGCGGCCGGTCGCTGCGGCAGAGCAGGATGTCGGGCTGGATTCCGAGCCCGGTCAGCTCCTTGACGCTGTGCTGGGTCGGCTTGGTCTTGAGCTCGCCGGCCGCCGGGATGAACGGGACCAGGGTAAGATGGACGTACAGCACATTGTCGCGCCCGTAGTCCCAGCGGAACTCGCGAATCGCCTCGAAGAACGGCAGGCTCTCGATGTCGCCGACCGTGCCGCCGACCTCGACGATCGCGAGATCGAAGCCCTCGGCGGCTTCGCGGATGCGCCGTTTGATTTCGTCGGTGATGTGCGGGATGACCTGGACGGTCGCGCCGAGGTAGTCGCCGCGGCGCTCCTTCTGGATCACGGTGTCGTAGATCTGGCCGGTGGTGCAGTTGTTGCGCCGGCTCATCCGGGTTTCGAGGAAGCGTTCGTAGTGGCCGAGATCGAGGTCGGTCTCGGCGCCGTCGTCGGTCACGAAGACCTCGCCGTGCTGCAGCGGGCTCATCGTGCCCGGGTCGACGTTGATGTACGGGTCCATCTTGAGCAGCGTCACGTGCAGCCCGCGCGCCTCGAGCAGCGCGCCGAGCGAAGCCGCAGCGAGGCCCTTGCCCAGCGAGGAAACCACGCCGCCGCTCACGAAGATGAACTTGGTCTTGTTGTCGCGCTCCACTGTAGGTCCTCCCCGGCTTTCAGCCGCCGAGCCGCCGTGCGTGCGCGCGCGCGAGCGTGAGGTCCTCGGCAGTATCTACCTCAAGCGACGGCGCCACGGAAGCCACCACCCTGATCCGAAAGCCGCGCTCGAGCGCGCGCAGTTGTTCGAGCTTCTCGAGCGCTTCGAGCACGCCCGGCTCAAGCTTGGCAAAACGCAGCAGGAACTCGCGGCGATAGGCGTAAACGCCGATATGACGGCGCGCCGCGGCGGGCGGCGCGGCGCCGTCGCGCGGCCATGGAATCGGCGCGCGCGAAAAATACAGCGCGTCGCCGCGTCCGTCGCATACGACCTTCACCGCGTTCGGATTACGCCACTCCTCGGCGTCCGTGATCGGAGTCGCGAGCGTCGCCATCGCTATATCCTTGTCGGCGCGCATCGGCGCCGCGAGCGCGTCGAGGTCGGCCGGATCGATAAACGGCAGGTCGCCCTGCACGTTGATATAGATCGCGGCCGCCACCTTGGCGGCGACTTCGGCGATTCGATCGGTGCCGCTCTGATGCGCCGGCGAGGTCATCATCGCTTCGCCGCCAGCATCGGCCACCGCGCGCGCGATTCGCTCGTCGTCGGTCGCGACGATCACGCGATCGAGCGCGCGCGCCCCGGCCGCCCGGCGCCACACCCGCACGACCATCGGCAGCCCCTCGATTTCGGCGAGCGCCTTGCCCGGCAGCCGGGTCGAGGAAAAGCGCGCCGGGATGACGCCGACTATTCCATCGGCCATCGAGCGAACTCCGCAGACGATGTACAGGAACCGGAAGACTCCGAGCGCAACCGCACAATAATTAGTAGCTGGCGGCGGCCCACGATGTCAATTTCGCGCCGGGAATTCGGTCCACAACGCGGAGTTGACGGCGCGCGGAAAAATCGAACCGCGCGTCGGACGCGTGCCTGCGTGTCAGGCTGTCCTGCGATTGCGCGTCCTGCGCATCCGGGTTTTGCGCCTGCGCACCTGGATCGCGTCGGTGCGGCGCTTGCGCGCGAGTTTGCGATTGCGCCGGTTGCGCTGGCGGGAAGTCTGATTCATCGATTCACCTTACGGGAGTCAGGTTCTGGGTTGCCGGCGCCGCGGCGGCGTTTATCGGCGCCGCGGCCGCGTTGATAGAGGCGACGGGAGCATTCACCGGCGCGGCCGCTGCAGGAGGCGGCAGCGCCGCGGCGGGCTGGCCTGCGGATGTGGCGGGCAAGGCCGCGGCTACGGGCTGACCCATCGCTGCCGCGGCTTGGCCGGCGGGAGAGGTGACGCGGATCGTCGCGCCCCGCTCGTTCGCGGCTTCGGGCACGGGCGCACTCGGCGCCTCAGCCACCGCCGGGAGTTGCTGGCCGGACGGGAACGGTTGCTGGCCCACCGGATACGGCGAGACCGCGTTGAACGTCGCGACCACCTCGCTGCCGTCGCGCACGATAACCTCGCCGACGGTCTGCTCGGCCACCAGCGGCCCGTAGAGCGAGGCCGGGACGGCCAAATCCATCTTGAGGTTCGCCGCATCCTTCTTCGGCACCACCGCCGAGACCGTGCGCTGCGCCACCGGCTGCATCACTTCATTCGTTCCCACCCGCACCTGCATCGGCAGCAGCTGGCCCTGCCTGACGACCTCGACCTTCTCGAAGTTGTCGAAGCCGTATTCGAGCAACTTGGCGGCCTGCACGAAACGCTGCGCATTGGACGGCGCGCCCAGCACTACCGCGACCAGCCGCATGTTTCCGCGCTGCGCGGTCGCGGTCAGGTTGAACCCGGCCTTCAGCGTGAAGCCGGTCTTGATTCCGTCTGCGCCCTCGAAATGGCCGATCAGATGATTGGTGTTGTGCAGGGTCGCCGCGCCGTCGTCGAACGACGCGGTCGCCATCGAGGACCATTGCAGCAGGTCGGTCGAATGGATGAGCGCGCGCGCGAGCTTGGCCAGGTCATAGGCGTTGGTTACATCGGCGTCGTGCAGCGGTGTGGGCGGCAGACCCTCGACCGTGCCGTAAACCGTGTGGGTCATCCCGAGACTCTGCGCGCGCGCGTTCATCATCTCGACGCAGCGCTCGGTCGATCCGCAAACTTCCTCGGCCACCGCAACCGCGGCGTCGTTGGCTGAGCGGATAAGCGCGGCCTTCATCAGCTCGCCGAGGGGAACTACCTCGCCGGCACGCAGGCCCAGGCGTGAACCGCCGGTGAAGGCCGCGTTGGCGCTGATGACCGCGGGCGAGCTCAAATGAACGCGGCCGGCCTTGATCTGGTCTTCGGCCACCATCAGCAGCATCATCTTGGCCATCGAGGCCGGAGGCCAATCTATGCCGCCGTTGTAGTCGTAGAGAATCCTGCCGGTGTCGGCATCCTCGAGCAACAGGGCATGATAAGCGACCGTGCCCGTGCGTATCTGGCGATGGCGGTGCGAGGCGTGCCGCCGATGAGGCTTGTAGCTTGCACGGGCAGGCGCGGCAACGGTTGCCAGAGCGGCCGACAACGCGATCGCCGCCGCGAAAATCAATTGTGACCGCCGAAGTCCTTTTTGCCGTGATAGCCCGAGCTTTTTCACCACCGATATTCTCGCCGGGCTTCTGGATAGCCTGCCTAATATAGTCATCCCGCCACCTCGGCCACCACCTCGTTCTCCGCCACTCCCGGTCGGCGGGCTTGTCGACAGGATCGCGCCGGCTCAGCGGCCGCGCGCGAAATCAGCCACGCGGTCCGAGGCGCCTTTGGCGCCCGCGAGTTCCGCGCGTTTGAGTATCGCCAGGTTCTCGCGCGCGGGCGTGTAGGCCGGGTCGGCACTCAGCAGGTCCGACCACTCCTCGCGCGCAAGGGGGAACCGCCCTTCTTCGGCGTAGATAAGGCCGAGCGTGTTGCGCGCGTCGACCTCCTGCGGGTTGAGCCTCAGCGAAAACAGCATCTCGCGTTCCGCCTCGGTGAGCATCCCGCGCCGCTCGTAAGTCAGTCCAAGGTTGAAGTGGGTTTCAGGCTGATAGGGTCCGAGCAGAGCCGCAAGGCGCAGCACCTGGGTTGCACCCTGCAGTTGGCCCTCTTCGAGGTAGGCCAGCCCCAGATTAAGAAACACCTGCCAGTCATCGAGTCCCAAGTCCACCGCGCGCCGGTATTCGCGCAGTTCGGGCCGATGCTGTCCGGTGACGCCGTAGGCGAAGCCGAGATGGTAGTGGGCAAGTGCGTTGTCGGGATGTTCGCGGATGACGACGAGGTGGCGGCGAATAGCCGCTGGGTAGTCCTCCATCCCGAGGTAATAATCGGCCTGCGGGTCGCAAACCTGGTTATCGGTCCCGGTGCTCGAAGCGCAGGCTACATTCGGCCCCGACATTGCCGAGCAAATCAGTAACGCGAAGAGAAGCCGAAACGCGGGGTGAATACTCAATGTCCTAGCCCGCCACCAAGAAGCCGAACGG
>DATJXN010000139.1 GCA_035500095.1 Candidatus Binataceae bacterium | reverse complement strand
CCCAGCGGCTGCCCCGCCCCCGGCGTCGGTTCAACCGCGGCCCCGCGTCACCTCACCGCTCGCGTCGAATGCAGTGCCGACCCCAGGCAACGGCTCTGCGGCGCCGGACCCAGCCGACCTGCCGGAGCTGCGCGAGCACATTCGAGCGCGCCGCGCCGCGCTCGCCGGTTTCATGGAGCAGGGCGCGTCACTCGCCCTCGACGGCGACGTGCTGCGTGTCATCCCCCGCAATGACATCTATATCCGCTATCTGAACGACAATCGTGCCGCGATCGGCGAGCTGGCGAGCGAGTTCTTCGGACGCAAGCTGCGGGTCGAAGTTGCGCTAAACGGTTCAGCGGCGCCGCCCACGGTTACAGACGCTGGAAACCCGTCGGACCTGCGAAGCAGGGATGCCGCCGCACTATCCCCGCCGCCCAGCCAGCCCGTGGCATCGCTGCCGGCTCCCGCAGCTCCTGCGGCAGCGATGGAGAGCACGCCGCAGCCGGCACCCAACATCGCGACGGACCGCCAGGCGCTCTACGCCGACCCTGTGGTGCGCCGCATCTTCGAGGAGTTCCAGGGACGGCTCGTCGACGTTCGCGAGCGGCCCGTAGCCGCGCCATCCGCCGTGCAGGCTGAAGAGCCGGTAGCGCACCAGCCGTCAACCAACAGCGACCCGGCGGCGCCGGCGATGCGGCGCCCCTTACAGGAGTAAACGCCGTGCCCGACGAATTCGATTTCTCCGCGATGCTGCGCCAGGCGCAGGCGCTACAGGAAAAATTCCAGCAACTGCAGAGCGAGGCGGCCGAAAAGACGGTCGAAGCCGAGTCCGGGGGCGGGATGGTGCGGGTGGTGGTGGACGGCGCGATGCGCCTGCGCAAGATCGAAATCGACCCTTCGATCGCCAATGACAAGGCGATGATGCAAGACCTGATCGTGGTTGCGGTCAACGACGGGCTGCGCCGCGCGCAGGAGCTGATCGCTGCGGAGATGAGCAGCAAGCTCGGGCCGCTGGCCGGGATGGGCCTCCCGCCCGGGTTTCTCGCCGGCCGGGGATAGCACGGGGGCAGCAGCGGGGCCAGGTCCGCACGGGCCCTTCGGACCGGATCGACAATCGCAAACGATGGCCGAAAACAATCTCAAGCGCGCCGACGGTCTGCCGCCCGCGATGATGCGGCTCGTGCGCGAGCTCTCCCGGCTGCCCGGCGTGGGCGAGAAGACCGCCTCGCGCCTCGCCTTCAACCTGCTTAACCGCCCCCGCGACGAGGTTATCGCGCTTGCCGAGGCGCTGCTCGAGATGAAGGAGCGCGTCGGGCTCTGCTCGCAATGTTTCGCGCTTGCCGACGCGCAGCGCTGCCGCATCTGCGAGGACCCGGCGCGCGAACAGGACGTGATTTGCGTGGTCGAGGGGCCCGCCGACCTGATGGCGATCGAGCGAGCGCGCAGTTTCAACGGGCTCTATCACGTGCTGCACGGCGCGGTCGCGCCGCTCGACGGGATCGGCCCCGACGATCTGAAAATGAAGGAACTGCTGATGCGGCTTCAGGGTCCGGCACCGGTGCGCGAGGTCATAATCGCGACCAATGCCACGGTCGAGGGCGAAGCGACAGCGCTCTACCTGGCGCGGCTGCTCAAGCCGCTCGGAATCAAGACCACCCGCCTCGCGCGCGGCCTACCGGCCGGCGGCGACCTGGAGTACAGCGACGCCGCCACGCTTTCGAGCGCGCTCAACAATCGCCGCGACTTCTAGCGCCGCGGTCCCTGGCGGGTCTCGCGGCCCCTGTCGGCAAACTTGCAAGCCGCGTGACGGGCGGGTTACTTTAACCTTTGTTACAGCTGCGAGTGCGCACGCGCGGGCTGTTCGTTCTGCCCGCCGACGCCGTTTCGGCATTTTGCCGGCGGTTCCACAAGTTCAAATACTCCAAAGAAGGAAGGTACCTTGATCATGGCTTTCGAACTTCCCAAGCTGCCCTACGCGGTGGACGCCCTGGCGCCCCATATCTCGGCCGAGACCCTGGAGTTCCATCACGGCAAGCATCACGCCACCTATGTCACCAATCTCAACAACTTGACCAAAGGTGGCAAATTCGAGAACGCGCCGCTCGAGCAAATCATCAAGGAGGCCGGCCCCGGCGGTCTTTTCAACAACGCTGCCCAGCACTTCAATCACAGTTTCTACTGGACCTCGATGAAGCCGCGCGGCGGGGGCGATCCGGCCGGCAAAGTGGCCGACGGGATCAAGAAAGCCTTCGGCGACTTCGCCGCCTTCAAGAAGAAGTTCTCCGATGCGGCGACCACTCATTTCGGCAGCGGATGGGCCTGGCTGGTGCAGAAGGGCGACGGCGCGCTGGACGTGATCGCGACTCACGACGCCGACACCCCGGTTGCCCACGGTATCCATCCGATCCTGACCTGCGACGTGTGGGAGCACGCTTACTACATCGACTACCGCAACGCGCGCGCGAAATACGTCGAGGCGTGGTGGAGCCTGGTCAACTGGGATTTCGCCAACGCCAACCTGAAGTAGCGTCCGAGCCGCGCCCGCTGCAGCAGGCTTTGAACAGGCATCCGTCGGCGGCGCCCTATCGCGCAGATTCCGAGGCGATACGGCGCCGCCGCGCGATCGTCGGGAGGAGGTCTCATCGATGGAACTTCTTGAAGATCGCGTTGCGATCGTAACCGGCGGATCGGGTGCGCTCGGACGCGCCGTGGTCGAGAACTTCCTCGTCGCAGGCGCGAAAGTCGCCGTGCCTTACATCGTCGATGCCGAGGTTGCGCTGGTGGAGCAGCGGTTGGGCAATCGTTTTCCGTCCTCGCAGATCCTGATGCGCAAATGCGACGTGGGCATCGAGGAGCAGGTCTCGAAGCTGGTCGATGAGGTGCTGCACCGCTTCGGCAAACTCGACATCCTGGTCAACCTGGTCGGCGGATTTTGGGGCGGCAAGCCGGTGGCTGAAACGACGCTCGGCGAGTGGCAATCGATGTTCGATCTCAACCTCAAGCCCACCTTTCTATGCTGCCGCGCGGCCGTGCCCGCGATGAAGCGCAACGGTTACGGCCGGATCGTCTCGGTCAGCTCGCGGAGCGGACTCACCGGTGCGGGCGACTATACCGCCTACGCGGTGGCCAAGGGTGCAATCAGGACGTTTACCGCTTCGCTCGCCGAAGAGGTGCTCGGCGACAATATTCTGGTCAACGCGATCGCGCCGAGCACGATCGACACCGAGGCGAACCGCGCGGCGATGCCCAAGGCGAAGCACGAGAACTGGGTCAAGCCAGACGACATCGCGCGGACTATCGCATACCTCTGCTCGGAGGATTGCCGCGTGACCTCGGGCGGCGTGATCCCGGTGTACGGCAAAGCCTGAACAGAGCCTGAATCAGATTTGGTACATCACCGCCGACTTGCGGCGATCGGCAAGCGATTGCAGAGTGGCGCTGCGCAGGATGCTCACGACGCTGTCGCGCACGTCGCGCCACACGTCGCGCATCGGACATCCGCTGTCACGCGGACAAAACGATTTCGCGCCTTCTTCCAGGCACTCGACCGGCGTATAGTCGCCCTCGATTATCTCGACCACGTCAGCCATCGTGATTCGCGCGGGCGGCCGCGCGAGCATGTATCCGCCGCTTGGCCCCTTCTGGCTCAGCACCAGGCCGCCGCGTTTAAGCTCGATCAGCAGACGGCGCAGATAGTTCTCCGGCACGCCCTGCGCGGCGGCGATTTCCTCAACGCGCAGCGGCTGCGCGCTCGGGTAGCGGTCGGCAAGCATCAGCAGCGCTTTGAGCGAATAATCGACCCCGACGCCAAACTTCATTCGAATCCTCTAAGGGGTCTTCTAGCACGTCGGCTGGAAACGGCAAATAGACTACTTAATTAGTCATCTAATTAGCCGATTTAGATCGCTAAATCTGTCCTATTTCGATTTATCTTGCGCGATCAGGCACTTACGGGCGGGATGCGGCCGGAGCATCCGCACGCCCTGCGCTAGGGCTTGCTGAAGCTGTCGGCGAGGTCGGCCAGCTCCGGGATCCGGTAGCGTTCGCCGCTATAGGCCTTATACATCAGGAAGATCCACATGATCGCCAAGCCGAGGTTGATCAATTCCTGAAGGCCGACGAGCAGCCGCCCGAGCCCGAACGGCAACACGGCGATAAATACGCCGAGCACGATATTGATCACGAACCAGGCGATCGAAAACGCGATCGATTGCCGCGCGTGGAATCGCACGAATTCGTCCTTGTCGTAAGGCTCGAGGTAAAGAAAGATGATTCCGGTGACAAACCCTAGCAGATATGCGAGCGCCGCGACCACCTGGTTTTGCGGCGTGCCGCCGCTTTGTGCATCCATCTCTCCCGACCTCCTCCGGTTTCGCCGCCGCTTAGTTTAGCCGTCCCGTAGCGCCTCTGGATATCAACGCCGCCGTCAGCGCGCAAGACCACCTGGTTCGTGATGCATACGGTCAGATCTGTCCAACCCGGCTACTTCTTGCCCGGCTACTTCTTGCCCGGCTATTTCTTGCCCGGCTATTTCTTGGAATTACCCTGCAACTGATGGAGCGTCGCGTCGTTGGCGCGCGCGGTCGCGACCATATCGAGCTGGGCGCGGATGCGGTTGGCGAGCTGGCGGCGGAAAACCGGCTTGGCGAGAAAGTCGCTCACTCCCAGGCGCATCCCCTCGGCGCGAGCGTCAAGGTCGTCGCGCGCGGTGATCATGATGACCGGAATCTCGGCGGTCACGCGATCTTCCTTGAGCTTGCGGCAAACCTGAAAGCCGTCCATCTCGGGCATCATCAGGTCGAGCAGGATCACGTCAACCGGATTTTCATGCGCGAGCCTTAAGCATTCGGCGCCGGACACGGCTTCGATCGCGACGAATCCTTCGCGCTGGAGATGGCGCGCGAGGATCGAAACCGTGTCGGCGTCGTCGTCGACCACCATTATCTGCGGTAGCCGGGATTGCTCCACCATAGGGGTCATCCCTCAGGATTCGTCGTTCCAGCCCGCTCCGCCGGGTGCAATCACGCCGCATCGCCGCAGCTTGGCTGAGAAGGTCGTGCGCTTGAGGCCGAGCAGGCGCGCCGCGGCTTGCTTGTTGCCGCCGGTCTGGCGCAGCGCCTCGTTGATCATTCGGCCTTCGAGTTCGCGCACCATCGCATTGAGATTGACGCCGCCCTCGGTCAGAGTCGGCGGAAGATGGTTCTCGGCAACGCGCGGGGTGGCCACCATGGCCGGCGGCAGCAGTTCGGCATCGATCACCTCGCCCTCGCACATGATCACGAGGCGTTCGATCATGTTCTCGAGCTCGCGCACATTGCCCGGCCAGTCGTACGACCATAGGCTGACCATCGCGGCCTGCGAAATCGTCCAACGGCGGGGCCGGGAAAGCGTCCGCGCAGGCGCGAGAGAAAGTACTCGACCAGCAATGGGATATCCGAGCGACGCTCGCGCAGCGGCGCGATCGCAATCGGCACCACCTGCAGACGATAGAACAGGTCCTCGCGGAAGGTGCCCTTCTTGACCCCGGCGACTAGGTCCGAATTGCTCGCCGCGATGACGCGCGCATCGACCTTGCTCGCGCGGTCGGAGCCCACCGGACGGACGATCCCATCCTCGAGCACGCGCAGCAGCCTGGCCTGAAGCTGCAGCGGCATCTCGCCGATCTCGTCGAGAAAGATCGTTCCACCGTCGGCCGTGCTGAACAGCCCGTGGCGCGATCCGGCGGCGCCGGTGAAAGCGCCGCGCTCATGACCGAACATCTCGGATTCCAGCAGCTCATGCGGAATCGCCGCGCAGTTGACAGGAACGAATCGCGTCCGCGCCGCGCCGACAGGCTGTGAATCGTCCTTGCGACGACTTCCTTGCCGGTACCGCTCTCGCCGGTGATCAGCACCGTCGCGTCGCCCACGGCAACGCGATCGACCAACGCTCGAAGTTTGACTATCGTGATGTGTTCGCCGATGAGGCTGTGCTCGACGGGCGCGTGTGCACCGGCGTCAGCCTTGGTTTCAGGCGCGATCACCGTTTGGCGGTCCCCCAGTGACATAATGTCAACTGATCGAAACAGTTTCGGATTTTGGCATGCCGGAAGGTGGCCAACAAGCGACATTGTTGGGCGACACGCTATTGGCGCTGCAACAGCTAGGGAACCTCTGCACAGGTTCCCAAGCAGAGGCGGTTAAGTGAAGTGATCATGGGAATCGGGGTCAGTGAAGGGACATCGAGTGGTGCTTGGGGTCGCAGTAGGCGGCGCCGCGGCTGGTGGCTGCCCGGAGTTGGCTCACAACGCGCGACTCGCCGCGCTCGGCGACAGTTGGTGCCGGACTTGATAGAGATTAGCCAGTGCGAACATGGTATGCGCGCGGGCCAAGTTCTTGACCAAGCCCCGGTACCTCACTTTGACGAAGCCCCACAGATGCTTGACCACGCGGAAGGGATGCTCGCCGCGAGCCCGGGTCCGCGAGCGCGCCCGGTTGATCATTCGCCAGCGCGCGCTCAGCGGCCGTTTAGAGGTAGGACGCCGATTGATCCGGTAGCGCATCCCCCAGGCCTCGAGAAACTTGCGATCGTCTTCCTTCCAGTACGCCTGATCGCCGAAGACTTCCCGCTCCTGCCCGTGCAGCAGGTCAGGCAACTGGGTGATGTCGGCGACGTGGCAGCGGTCGCCCGCACCGTAT
>DATJXN010000138.1 GCA_035500095.1 Candidatus Binataceae bacterium | reverse complement strand
GACATAGGCGGTGAACTTGACCCGCGCGCCGTCGACGCCATTGGCGCGCGCCGCCTCCTCGTCGCTGCCGATTGCGTAGAGCGCCACGCCGAAGCGCGTGCGGCGCAGGAGCCCCCATAGCAGCAGCAGCCCAACCAGGATCAGGAGCGGCATCGGCACGAGGCCCGACACCGCGTCGCCGGTGAGCGCCGCCGAATAGGCTGGCGGCACGGCGCCGCCGGGCTCTGGCATGATCAGCAGCGTTACCCCTTGCGTCATGAACATCGTCGCCAGGGTGACCACGATCGGCTGGAGCCGCAGAAAACCGATGAACACGCCATTGACCGCGCCCGCAACGCAGCCCGCCGCCACGCCCGCCAAAGTCCAGGCGACCTCCCAGCCGGGCGCGGCCGTCATGCCGCGAACGATCAGGCAGTTGGACAGGGAGATGACCGCCCCGGCCGAGAGGTCGAGGCCGCCGAGGATCACCGCCAGGGTCTCGCCCATCGCGCCGATCGCCAGTGTCGTGGTGTTGCCAAGCGTCGAGGCGAAATCGTAATAGCCGAACGGCTTCGCCAGCACGAGGTTAAGCCCGCCGAAGACGACGCCGAACACCACGATCGCCATAACGAGGCCGCTGTGGCGGCCGAGCGCGGAGCGGACGGCGGTCGCGACGCCGCCGCCCGGGGCGAGGCTGCGGGGACCCAAAGTCGCAGGTTGTCCCGGCTTCGAGGTGAGGGTCATACCGCCCGCTCGAGCGGTGCCGAGGCGCTTCCTTGCCCCAGCGCGAAGCGCATGATCTCCTCCTCCCGCACCGCCTCGCCCGCCAGCTCGGCATTGATCCGCCGATCATAGAGCGTGATGACGCGACGGCAGAGGTTAGCGATCTCCAGCACGTCCGTCGAATAGAACAGCACCGCGCCGCCCGCATCGGCGAATTGGCGCATCAAGAGATAGATCTCGTGCTTGGCGCCGACATCGACGCCGCGTGTCGGATCGAACAGCAACAACACCCGGCTTTCCGCCAGCAGCCATTTGGCGATCGAGATCTTCTGCTGATTACCGCCGCTGAAACTGGCGCAAGGCCGATAGAGCGCGCGCGGATGCACCTGCACGCGGGCGAGCACGCGATCGACGGCACGGCGCTCAGCCTCCAAGTCGAGCCAGCCGAACCGTGCGAAGCGATTGAGCGTCGGCAGCGAGACGTTTTCGAGGCCGGAGAGTTTAAGCGCCAGCGCCTCGGTCTTGCGCTCCTCCGGCACCAGGCTGATGCCGATGCGCGCATCGATGGCATCGCGCGGCGAGGCGATGACGACCGCCCGGCCATCGACGGCGATGGTGCCGCTGTCGGCAGGAACAACGCCGAACAGGGCATGGAACAGCTCGCTCTGCCCCATCCCCTGAAGACCGGCAACACCGAGGATTTCGCTGGGCCAGAGCGAGAATGTAACGTCTTCGACGCGACCTCTCACGGTGAGTTGCCGCACCTCGAGCGCGGGGGCGCCGCAACGCTCTTGCGGCGGCCGCACCGGCGGGAAGGTAGCGGCGAGCGATCGGCCGATCACCAGCCGAACCACCTCGTCATGGCTGATCTCGCCGACCGCGAAGGTCCCGACCTGACGGCCGTTGCGCAAGATGGTGAGGCGGTCGCAGAACCGGCGGACCTCGGGCATGCGGTGAGTTATGAAGAGGACGGTAGCGCCGCGCGCCCTCAATTCGGCGATGCGCCGTTCGAGCCATTCGACGTCCTGCGCCGAGAACGCCGAGGTCGGCTCGTCGAGCAGCAGGATCCGCGGCTCGCGCGCGATGGCTCGGGCGATCTCGAGTTTCTGGCGCAGCGGCAGCGGGCAGTCGCGAATCTCGCGCCGCGGATCGACCGAACCGAGCTCGAGCCGCGCGAGCGCCGCTTCGGTCCAGCGCCGCGCCCGGCGGCGGTCGAGCACGAACCCGAGTCGCGTCGGCGCCACGTCGAGCAGAAGATTGTCCTGCACGACGAGATCGGGAACCAAGGTGACCTCCTGAAAGGCGGTCGCGATCCCGAGCGCCCGCGCGCCGCGCGGACCGGCTGCCCGGGCGCGCTGGCCGAACACAGAGATCGTTCCCGCATCCGGACGCGTGAGTCCACTCAGGATCCGGACGAGGGTCGATTTCCCGGCGCCGTTCTCACCAAGGAGCGCATGGACCTCGCCGCGCCCGATCGTCACCGACGCGCCATCGAGCGCCAGAGTGGCACCGAAGCGCTTGCTCAATCCGTCGATCGCGAGCGCATGGGCGGCTTCCGCCGGCTTCACTGCCTGGCCTTTCTGGCGAACGTCCGCCGGCCCGGACCGTGCGCGCCCCGACCGGCAGTTCCGCGCGACGCTATTCTTTCGGTTCAGGTTCGCCGAACATCGCTGCCTTGAGGCCGATTTCCGGTGTATCGGGCGAGAAGATGTTGTCGACATAGTCGGTATTGATGACCTTGGGATCGAAGACGTTGCAGCCGTCCTTCATCTCCTTCCAGGTCCCCTCCTTGCATAGTTTGATGTTTTCAGAGGTGGCCACCTGGAGCGCTATCACGGTGTCCTTCGGAACCTCCTTGCCCACGAGCACCTGCAACGCGAGCTTAAGGGCGAGCGCGCCGGACATCGGCGTGCTCTCGAGCGAGATCGCCGGCGCGCCCATTGGCGCGTAAGGTGGTGTCGCATCGGGGATCGAGCCCAACGGCAGCATCGCCACACGCGTGGCGTTGGCGCCATCGGTGCCGTAGGGCGTGAACTTCTTGATTCCGGCCGCCTGCTCCTGCTGCCAGGCGGTCCAGCCGCCGCCGGTGCCGATGATGCCGTCGATGTCGCTCCATTTGTGCGTCGCCATGAACTCGGTGATAACCTTCTCGACGACCGCGAGCGACCACATCCCGTTCACTTCGCCGACGATCTTCATCTCGGGATATTTGCTGATCACATCGCGGAAGCCGCGGTTGCGGTCCGTATCGACGGTCGTGCCGGGCACGCCGGTGACGAACAGCACGTTCCCCTTGTGGTGCATCTGCTCGGCGACCCAATCGGCCGCGGTGACGGCGAGCTTGTATTGATCGGGATGGACATTGTAGGCGCAGGGTTCGGTAACGCGCGAATCATAGGCGAAGACGACGACGCCTTTGTCGCAGGCGTTCTTGATCGCAGCGTTGAGCGCCGTCGGCGAGATCGGATAGATGATGATCGCCTTGGCGCCCGCCTGCACCATGGAGTTGATCTGCTGGATCTGCCGCTGCGCCACGGGACCCGCCACCTGGATGTGCAGGTCGACCTTGTCGCTGTAGTACTTCGCCATGGCCGAGATCATGTTGGTGGCTTCGTTCTGCCAGCCGTTGCCGACATAGCTCATACTCAGAAAGACAGGGAATTTGCCTTCCGCCGCCGCGACGCCGGAGACGACGCTTGCAGCAGCACCCGCCGCAACCGCGGCCCTCAGCAAGGCGTTCATCCTCATGGATCTCCTCCGATGCTCTGCGGCTTGATTTCACCAGCCCTCCGGTCCCCCTCGGCGTCCGAGAGGCTAGTTTTTCGACTTTACCATGATCGGGATGGGATGGGTAAGAGGCGCGCCCAGTTCCGCGCGCATCCGGCGTCGGGTTACGACGACAAGGAGGGTAAACTGTCGTCCGGCGGAACGGCGAGCATCAAAGACGCGGCGCCATATCTGGATTTGCGGGTAGCGTGAATTGAAACACGGCGCCGCGGGGCGCATTGGCGGTCACCCACAATCGTCCGCCATGCGCTTCAATGATCGAACGGCAGATCGACAGCCCCAGACCCAAGCCGCTCGGTTTGGTCGTGTAGAAGGCCTTGAAGAGATGCTCGACAGCAGCGGGCGCCAGTCCCGGACCTATGTCGCACACGGCGACAAGCACATCGCCCGACTCTGTTGTCCCTGCGCCGATCCGCAATTCTCGCGATCCTTCGCTCATCCCGCGCATGGCCTCGAGGGCATTGACGATCAGGTTGAGGATCACCTGTTGTAGCTCGACCCGATCGCCTCGAATTAGGGGTAGGCCCTCAACGAGGTCCGTTTGCACCACGACGCCGCTCTTCATCGCTTCGTCTCGGGTGATGTCGATCACCTCGCGGATCGCTCCATTGATCTCCACGCGATCGTCGCGCGGAGGCGCCCCTTTGATCAGAGCGCGGACCCGGCCGACAACGGCGCCGGCGCGGTCGCCGTCCCTCACAATGCGGCCGAGCGCTTGCCGGACCTCGTCCAAATTCGGCGGCTCGGCGCCGAGCCAACGCAGCGCCGCCCGGGCGTTGGCGACCGTCGCGGCAATCGGCTGATTCACCTCGTGAGCGATCGACGCAGTGAGCTGCCCCATCGTCGCGACGCGGTTCGCGTGCGTGAGCTGCATCTGCGTCTCGCGCAAAGCTTCAGCCGCGCGCTTGCCCTCGGTTATATCCTCGCATACGACCAAGACGACAGGCCGGTTCTTTATCAACATGGCTCGGGCTGTCTCGCGGACCCAAAGCATATCGCCGTTCTTCCGGATTTTGCGCAGCTCCCAAATCACCGTTCGCCCGGGATGTTCGAGGCATTTCGAGGCATTCCTCCGAGCGTAGTCTCGGTCGTCCTCGTGAAACAGGATCTCCACGGGACGACCAATCAATTCGTCCGTCACATATCCGAGTTGCTGAGCGCCGAAGGGATTCACGGACAGGATCGCGCCGGTCGGATCGAGCATGAAATACATAGTGGGATTGTTCTCAAAGACGGCTTTCCATTGCTCCTCGCTCTCGCGAAGCGCCGCCTCCGCGGCCTTGCGCTCGGTCAAATCGAGAACGAACGCAACGCCCTGGTTCCCGCCTTTTTCGAAGCTGGCCGATCCGATCAGCACCGGCACACGGCTGCCGTCCTTGCGGAAGTACTCCTTCTCGAACGGCTGCGCGGTTCCCGTCATTCTCACCTCTCGAACGGTCTGCGCGTTGCGGAAGTCCCATTCCGGCGGCGTCAGGTCCGTCCAATTTAAGCGGCCGGACACGAGATCCTCCCGGTCGTATCCCACCATGCGGAGAAACGCATCGTTCGCCTCGAGGATCTGGCCCCCAATGTTCCAGATGACGATTCCGATAATGTCGGCATTGACCAAGCGCCGGATCCTTGCTTCGCGTTCAGCGAGGTCGCGGTAGAGATGTGTGTTTTCCAGCGAAATCGCCGCTTGCGAGGCGAGCAGCTTCAGCACCGCGATCCGCGCCGGAGCGAACACGCTGCGGGCCAGGTTGTTCTCGAGATATAGCACGCCCGCGAGGTTGGTCTGATTGATCAGCGGCAGGCAGAGAATGGAGCGAGCGTGGCGCTCACGGATGTAGGAATCCTCGGCAAAGGCAGACTCGCTCGCAGCGTCGTCGAGAATGACACTCTCCCGGGTCCGCAAGACATAGCGGAGCACCGACTCCGGCAGGAGGGCCTGGGCCACGGCTTGGTCGCGCAGCTGGACTATCACCGCTTCGCCATCGGTCGTGACTTCCGCCTCGATCCGCTGCTCGGCGCCGCGCGCAAGAATCAACAAACCTCGCTCCGCGCCGGCCTGCTCGATCGCAGTGCGCATGAGCGAGTCGATCAGTTTTTCGACGACGATCTCGCCCGAGACCGCTTGCGACACCCGGATGACGGTCGCAAGGTCGAGGTGTTCGAGGGGCGCGCGCATCGTACTGGTCGGCGCCGGCGCAGACTCCTCCGTCCTGAGGAACGGATAGATCTCATCGAGTTGTCGCACCTTGCCGTCCGCTCCCCAACGCACGTAGCCGTCGCGGGCTTTCCGCACATAAACATGCGCGAAATCTTTGAAACCACGCGCTGCGTAGAAGCGCGCGGCCAATTCGTAGGCGAGCGCCTCATTTTGAATAAAAGCGTTAGCTCGGGCCGAACGGATCGCTTGCTCGTAGAGGCGCTCGGCATCGATCTCGCGGCCCTCCAAGCGGGCAATCTCGGCGCCCACCAACGCGGCGCGGTTCTCGAAGTTCTCCGGGCAGTTCTCCGCCCAGATCTCAAGCTGCCGGCGATGCGCTTCGAGAGCGGCTTGTTCCCCCGCGCCGAACGGTGAGCGGTCGCATGCAGCGGCGCACGAGAGCGCAGCGTAGAAATGATATTCCGCCGTCTCGAACTGTCCGGCCGACGTCCATAGCAGCAGTTTCGCGCGGGAGGCGGCCTCGTTTGCCAGGGAGTAGTTGCCAGCGAAGAAACACGCCTGCAGCTTCCGAATCCAATACAAGCATTCAGCTATCGCCAAATCCGGGTTCTCTGAGAAACGACGCTCGATCTGGGATCCATCCAATTGCTCATGCTCGAGCGAGCCCAATTTCGGTGTCAATCCGAGGAGCGTGCGGACGAGCCCGAGCTGCGTGGCAAGAATGTCGATCATAAGACCAAACCGCAACTTCTTCGCAAACTCGAGACCGCGTTCGACTTCAAATTCCACTTCGCCGAGCGGATCGCCCGCCGCGAGAAGGTTGACGTTCAAATTGTTGCGGCTGAACGAAGCAAACGTAAGGTCGCCGATTTTGTCGGCGATTTCGAAAGCGCGCCGCAGCGGACCACGGCCAGCGCGCAGGTGTCTCGTCCATATCACGAGGAGACCTCCGAAGAGCACGTAGGTCCTGGCCTGGAACCGCCTCAACCCGCGTCCTTCTGCCAGGTCGTAGCCAACCTGACCATATTTATGTCCGGCCTTGTAGTCGCCGAAGAGCGCGCCAGCGAGACAGCCAAGCCAGACGTAGTGAACGCACGAGCCGTCACAGTTTCCGCGTTCGAGACTAAGGTTGACAGCTTTACATGTGACCAGGCAATTAAGGTTCCCATCGGTGAACAGTGAAGGTGGCGAGACCTTGGTCAGAACATCGAGGGTCGCGAGCGATTCAGGGTCGGTCATCAAGGGCAGATCGACGAGCTCTTCGATCGTGCGACCACCAAGCTGCGACCAGACGCGCTCATATTCGCGTCGCGCCTCCGTCTCGGCCGGATGCGGCGGCAAGTCGATGCCAACATGCCGCAGGCAATCGAGACAGACTTCGACCGCGCGGTTGCTCTGATCGAGAGCCGTGTAGAGGTCAACGCGCAAGCACGCGACAGCGGCGCGCTCGACCGTGTTACAAGCGCGCTTTGAAAGTTCCACCAGGTGTTCGTCCGCGGCGGCCAGATCGCTCGTCAGGAACTCGCACTCGGCTCGGTTCAGCTCCAGCGCGAACGCGAGTTCGTGCCGGCGCTCCCAGCAATCGGTTTGGAGCAGGGCCACACCAGCGACCAGATAGCTGAGCGCTGATGCGTATGCCGTCGCGGCCTTGGCGCGCTTGGCCGCAGTAAGGTTCAACTCGGCCAGATGTTCCCGTTCATCCTGCGAGGCGATCAGCGCCGAGCCGCGATTGAGCTGACCTACGATCTCGAAGATCGCCTCTTCTCGCATCTCCGGAGGCGTTCGCGCCGCGAGAAGCCGCCCTAGCCGGAGGTGGGCTGCGGCGAGCTGCTCCTCCGGAATCAGCGAATAGGCGGCTTCCTGCACCCGGTCGTGAACGAACCTGTAGGCGCCGGGCAGACGCTCGACCAGCTCGAGTCGGACCGCTTCCCACAGAGCCGCGTGGACCTTATCTGTCGAGGTCCCGAGTACGTTCATGAGCGTCGTGATGTCGGCGACGTTGCCGAGGCAGGCCAGCTCCTGCAGCGCCTTCTGCGCTTCCTCGGGCAGGCGGGCAAGCTTCCCAGCCATGAGGTCCACGACATTGTCGGCATAGCCCTTGGCGTGGATGCGATTGAAATCCCAAGACCACCGCGCTTGCTCGTGATCAAACGTGAGCAATCCCTCATCTGCAAGCGCATAAAGAAATTGAAGCGCGAAGAACGGATTGCCGGCGGTCTTGTCGTGCACGAGCTGCGCTAGCGGCGCAGCGTCATCAAACTCGCAACGGAGCGCATCTGCAGTCAGGCGCCGCAAGTCTTCGCGTAACAGAGTCCCGAGCTTGATCTCGCTGACCTTTGCCCCGGAGCTTCGAATGGCTGTCAGCTTCCGCATCAGCGGATGGGCGGCGTCGACCTCGTTGTCCCGATAGGCCCCGATCAGAAGCAGGTGTTGAACGTCCGCTTGGATCAACAGATCCTCGAGCAAGTCGAGCGTTGCGGCGTCGAGCCATTGAAGGTCGTCGAGAAAAAGGGCTAACGGATGTTCTGGCTGGGCGAAGACGCCGATGAAGCGGCGGAACACGAGCTGGAACCGCCCCTGCTGCTGCTGTGGCTCCAGCTCGGGGACGGGCAGCTGCTCGCCGATGATGAGCGTCAGTTCGGGGATGAGATCGCCGATCAGCCGAGCGTTAGGGCCCAGCGCCTCTAGAAGGGCTTCGCGCCAGCTCGTCAGTTCTGCGTCGCTCAGACTCAGGAGGGATCGCAC
>DATJXN010000137.1 GCA_035500095.1 Candidatus Binataceae bacterium | reverse complement strand
CGCGGGCGGGTACGAGGCGATCTCGAAAGAAGTCTTCGCGCGCGCAACTCGCCACGACATCTTTCTGCTCGAGTACGACACCCCGCGCGCGGGCTCGTTCGAGCCGCTCGCTGACCTTGCGCTCGACAAGCGCGTGGTGCTGGGCCTGGTCTCGACTAAGAGCGACGAACAGGAAACTCCCGGCGCGCTGATCGCGCGGATCGACGAAGCCGCGCGGTTTTTTCCGCGCGAGCAGATGGCGCTCTCCACGCAATGCGGCTTCGCCTCGGTGATGGCGGGCAATCCGATCGCCGCGGAGACGCAGGAAAAGAACCTGCGGCTGGTGGCCGAGACCGCGCGCCGCGTGTGGAAATGATCGGTTCGGTGCTGCAGGGCCGGCGCCGCTCAGACTGGCTCGAAATTGGTCACGGCGCTCGAGACCCTCTTGCTTTCTTTGCGGGAGCGAGGAGGGAAGCAGAGCCTCGTCCCAACCTTCCCTCCCCCAAAACAAGGGGAGGGAGTTCAAAGGGCCAGCAAGATGCGATCGGTGGACGGGCCTTTAACAGCCGGCGCGTAACCGCGTATCATCCCCGCATCATGTGGCAAGCGTGGGCGCAGGCATGAAACGCTCGAGCGGTATTAAGGAGCGCGGCGCCGACCGCGCCGGCGCCCCGGCGCCGCGCGCCGCGGGCGGCGGAGGGCGCGGGCGGGTCGAGCTTCCGGCGCTCAAGCCGCTTCGCGTGCTGGTCGCCGGCGAGGTGATCCTCGACCGCTACATCATGGGCGACGTCGCGCGCGTCTCGCCCGAGGCGCCGATCCCCGTGCTGCAGGTCACCCGGATCGAGGAGCGGCTCGGCAACGCGGGGTTCGTGATGGCGAATCTGCGCGCGCTCGGAGCGCAGGTCAGCGCGCTCAGCGTGGTCGGCGCCGATCGCAGCGGCGAACAGCTGCGCGAGATGTTCAACGACCTGGGTATCGACACGCGCGCGATCGTGGTCGATTCCGATCGCCCTACGATCGTCAAGGAGCGGATGCTCGGGTCGGTGCAATCGGCCAATCGCGCCACCCAGCAGCTTTTGCGCGTTGACCAGGAAGCGCCGCATGCGCTTGGCCCGGCCCGCGAGCGCGCGCTCTGCCGCCACCTCGAGCGCGAACTCAAGCGCGCCGACGGCGTGCTGATTTCGGACATCAACAAGGGCCTGCTCACGCCGGCGCTTTTGCGCCTGCTGATCGACGGCGCGCGCCAGCGCAGGATCCCGGTTATCGTCGATCCGCGCCTGACCGAGGATTTTTCGATCTACAGCGGCGCGACCGCGCTTACGCCGAATCGCTACGAGACCGAGTTCGCGACCGGCATACGGCTCATCGATCGCGACGCATGGATGCGCGCGGCGGACGAGCTGATCCGCCGGGCGAAGCTCGACGCCTGCCTGGTGACGCTCGACCGCGACGGCATATACCTGGCCGAACGGCGCGGCGCACATACGCATATCGCGACTACGCCGCGCGCGGTTTACGACGTAACCGGCGCGGGCGACGTGGTGCTGGCGGTGTTCGGGCTCTTTGCGATTGCCGGCCTGAGCTTCGCCGCGGCGGCGCAACTGGCCAACCTCGCCGCGGGAATCGAGGTCAGCCGGCTCGGCGCCGAGATCATCACGCGCGAGGACCTCTCGCGCGCGCTGAGCCCGGGACTCGATGGTCCCGAGCGCAAGATCGTATCGATCGCGGAAGTGCGCCCGGCGCTCGAGCGCCTGCGCGGGGCGGGCCGGCGCGTGGTCTTCACCAACGGATGCTTCGATCTGCTGCATGCGGGGCATATCGAGATGCTCACCTTCGCGCGCGCGCAGGGCGACGCGCTGGTCGTGGGGCTCAATAGCGACCACAGCGTGCGCCTGATCAAGGGCAACAGTCGTCCGATTTACCCCGCCGCCGAGCGCGCGCTGATCCTGGCCGCGCTCGAGGCGGTCGATCACGTGGTCGTGTTCGACGAGACGCGCGCCGAGCGGATCATCCGCACAGTGCGGCCCGACGTGCTGGTGAAGGGCGAGGACTGGCGGGACAAAATCGTGGACGGCCAGACTTTCGTCGAATCCTATGGCGGGCGCGTCGCGCTCGCGCCGCTGCTGCCCGGCTACGGCACGACGCTCACGCTCGAGCGCCTGCGCGCAAGCGCTCCACCGCCTGCCGCCGGCGCGGAACTAGCGCTTAAGGGAGCGAAGACCAAGCCGGGCCGCTAGCGCGCCCGCTGCGCGCTCAAGCTCCGGTAGCTTCATCCACCAGGCGAGTCCCAGGTAAACCCCACCGAAGGTGGGAATCACCGCGAGCCCCATCAGGCGCGGCCCCGCGTGTCCCATCGCCAGCTTCGCCGCCCATCCGGCGGCGCTCGCGATGAGCGCGATCGCCCATAGACGCGCGACCAGCGCGCGGCTGAGTCCAGTACGGCCAATCCGCGAATTGAGCTTCCATCGAAGCAGCGTGAACTCAACCCAGGCGGCGCCGCCTGCCGACACGGTCAAACCCGCGACGCCCCACCGCTGGGCGATACCCAACAGGGGCGGCAATGGAATCGCGCAGAGATATCCGAACACGAGCGTCAGCGCAAAACGGATCAGCGCGAAGCGAAGTGGCGTCCGCGTATCCTCGAGCGCGTAGAACGCCGAGTTGTAGAGACGCCCCATCGTCGCCGCCAGCATCCCCACTGCCGAGCCGGCCAGCACCGCCCATACGTAAACCGCGTCGCGATGGGTGAAGCTGCCCGACTGGAAGATGAGCGCCGAGATAACGTCGCCGAGGAACAGAAACGCCGCCGCCGACGGCACGACCAGGAATGCGATTTGGCGCAGGCCCGCATCGAGACGCAAGCGCAATAACTGGGAGATCTCCTCGACCGTGCCGGCCGCACGCGACATGCTCGGCAACTCGGCCGCCGCCACCGACATCCCGAACAGGCTTATCGGCAGAAGGTACAGGATGCTCGCGTAGCTGAGGGCGGCGACCGCACCGGTGGGCAGCAGGCTCGCGAGCAGATTGTCGACGTAGCCGGAAATCTGGCTCGCGCCGCGCCCGGCGACGACCGGAGTGAGATTGCGAAAGACCGTGCCCAGCGCGGTGCGGGTGCGCGCTAAATCGATTCGCATCCGGCCGACGAGGCGAATCGTTTGCGGCGCCTGCACAACGATCTGCGCGATCGCGCCGAGCACCGCGGCCCAGGCGAGGTCTACCGCGAGAGAGTCCTGCGAGCGGCGCGGCCCGTAGATGAGCAGCGCGCCGATGATCACGAGGTTCCAGGCGACCGGCGCGGTGTAGGAGGCGAAGAAACGATGATGGCTGTTGAGTACGCCGAGGCACCAGGCCGACAGCACCAGCAGCCCGGCGCCCGGGAAGAAGATTCGCACCAGTGTGATCGTCAGCTCGCGCTTGGATCCGGCGAAGCCCGGCGCGATTGCCGCGATCAGCCACGGCGTCGCCCACACGCCCAGCGCGACCAGGATCGAAACTCCGAGCGCGAGCAGCGCGCCGACGCTCCACGCCAGCGTCTCCGCCGTCTCCTCGTCGCCCTCGTGCAAGAGCTTGCTATAAACCGGAATGAATGAGGCCGAAAGCACGCCCTCGCCGAGGAGGTTTTGCAGGATGTTGGGGATGCGGATGCCAGCCTTGAAGGCGTCGGCCGCGTCCGAGTTGCCGAGGTAGTGCGCGAAGATGCTTTCGCGGACGAGGCCGGCGATACGGCTCAGCAGGATGCCGGCCGCGACCAGGTGCGCCAGGTTGGGGCCCAGGCGCGCGGCGAGCGGCCGGGCGGCGGACGGATCCGCCGGCGCGGCTTGCGGCGCGGACGCCGCTTGCGGGTTGTGCGAGCCGGTTACGATGTTGTTGCGCGCTCCTTCGGATGCGTCGCGCTAGAGTATAGCGGCGCGCCGCCGCCGCTTGTAGGCGGGGCGCTAGGGCGGGCGCGCCGAACATCTTTTCCGGCGGCACTTCGTCATTTTAGTCCTTACCCTGCGCGCACTTGCTTGTGCCGCGCGAGGGGGGTGTCTAAGCTCGTAAATTCGGCCTGCACTATACGTTGAAGGGAGAGAGGAACCACGTTTGCGCTGAGCAACACGCCGCCGTCAAATCGTTTCGATATCGAAAACTGGATCAACTTCGACGCGATCCAGTTGCTCGTCCATCATGCGAGCGCGGTGGTCGCGGCGATCGTGATTTTCGCGGTGGTTGCGCGGCTTGCTATCTGGCTCCTGCCGCACGGCATGGTGCGCAAGATCGTCGTCATCATCGACGACGCCGTCCTGATCGGGCTGCTGTTGTATTTCGCCTACGAGATGTTCGTTTACCTGTGGAATCGAAAACCCCCGCTGGGAAACGGCGCAGCTGCCGGCGCTGCGATCGGCGCGTTGGAGGACCGTCTGCCGCCGCAGGCCGCGAAACTGCTAGGCGGGGTCGTCCGCGCGCTCGCGCACAGCTGATCGCCGCCCCCCCTTGGTAACGCGCATCTTCCGCGCATAAGCTATGTGTAAGGCCGCAAACGACGTTCGATGATCTCAGCAAATTGCCACGAGCGCGGCGCGGCGCCGTTTTCGCTCTACCTGCACATCCCGTATTGCCAATCCAAGTGCCCGTACTGCGATTTCAATTCGCATGCGGCCGCGAGCTGGCCCGAAGAGGACTATGTTCGCGCGCTCATTGCGGAGATCGAACACCGCGCCGGTGAAGCACCATGGGCCGGGCTGGCGCTCAAGACGATCTTCTTCGGCGGCGGCACGCCCTCGCTCTTCCGGCCGGAATCGATCGCGGCGGTGCTGGCGGCGGCGGAGCGCCGCTTCGGTCTCGAAGCCGGCGCGGAGGTCACGCTGGAAGCGAATCCAGGGACGGTGGACGCGGCGAAGCTTGGCGGGATGCGCGCCGCGGGGATCAATCGAATCAGCTTCGGCGCTCAATCGTTCAACGAGGAGCGGCTCAAGTTTCTCGGCCGGATTCACGGTGCGGCGGAGACCCGGGAGGCGGCCCGGCTCGCCCGTCGCGCCGGTTTCGAACGGCTCAACCTCGATCTCATCTTTGCAGTCCCCGGACAGACTATCGGCGAGACGCTCAACGACATCGCCGAAGCCGCCGCGCTCGGTCCCGATCATATCTCCGCCTACAATCTCACCTTCGAGGAGGGGACCGCGTTTTTCACCGAGATGAAGCGCGGGCGTATCCGGCCGATCTCCTCCGACCGCCAGGCCGAGTTTTATGCGGCGGTGCGCGAGGAACTGCCGCGGCGCGGCTACCCGATGTACGAAATCTCCAACTATGCGCCGCCCGGTCACGAGGCGCGGCACAATCTGAGCTACTGGCGGATGGAGAGTTACCTGGGCGTAGGCGCCGGAGCCCACAGCTTCGCGCGCGCCGGCGACGGCGGCGGGCGGCGATGGTGGAACGAGCGGATGCCCGCACGCTACGTCGAGTGCGCGCTCAAGGACGGTATCGCGGAGACGGGCGGTGAGACGGTTGATGCCGCAACCGCGCGCGGCGAGTTCGTCTTTCTGAATTTGCGCCTGCGCGAGGGATTTGCGCTTTCCGAGTTCGAGGCGCGCTTCGGCGAAAGCTTCGACCGCGCCTTCGGCGCGCGAGCGGCGCGTCTCTTCGAGGGCGGCCTGTTGCTTCGCGACGAGGAGCGAATCCGGCTGAGCGAGCGCGGGCTCGAACTAGCCGATTCGGTCTTTGCCGAATTCATCTAGGACGGCTGATGTTGCACCTTTAAAAATTTGTTATTTCCGCGGCTTCGCAGTCGCCGATTCGCGTGCCCGCGAACTGGCCGTGGCGTTGATCGGAAAGAGCGGCTCTTGCCCGGTAAGAGCGGGTGCGCTAGCTGATTCTTCACGCCAAATTTTTGTCTGGCTTTAGCTGCAGTTTCCGAGGCCGCGCTTGGCGACGAACAAGGAAATCGAGGATCAGTTCTCCAGCGCGGTGAAATCCGCGCTGGACGAGTCGGGCGCGGTTCCGCAGCGATTCGAAGATCTCGCCCGGCCGCCGCAGGTCGAGCGCCCCAGGCGCGTCCGCGCCTGGGCGATTGGTCTCCTGGTCGTCGCGTCCGCGGCGACAGCGGCGGTCGTGGTGGTTGCGGTCATGCAGGCGTGGCGAGTTCGAGAGACGCCTTTGAATGTCGAGATGGCTGCGAAGGCGCCGCCCGGCGGCATTACCGGATTACCCAATCCATCGGCGCAGGCCCCCGCCGCCGAGTCTGCGAACGCGCCGCCTGCCGCGCCGCTGCAATCCGCCGCAATCGAATCGGCGCCCTCAGCGTCGAGTCCCGCGGCAACGCCGGCGGCGATAAGCGCTTCGACCGCCCTAAAGCCCGGCTCGGTTGCGGAGATTCCATCAAGGGAATCCCTCGCGATGACGCCGGCTCCGGTTCGCCGTGCGCGAATTTCGCGCCTCGCTCGCGCTCGCCATCCGGCCGCGGCGATCGCATCCGCCCGCGGCGTCAAACCCGCCCTGCCGGAGCAATCGGCGAGGACGCAGCCGGCGCCGGCGGCGCAGAGGCCCGCGGCTGCCGCCGTCCCGCTGCCGCCTCCGGCGAGCGGCGCTGCCGCCGCTCGCACCGTGCTGGTCTCGTCGCCCGACCATACGGTGTACTGGGCGCTCGAAGCCTGGGGGACGATCTTCCGCTGGACGGACGCGGACAACTGGCAGCATCAGGGCACCGACGTGCGGTCCGATCTGCTGGCGGGCGAAGCGCCATCGAACACGGTGTGCTGGGCGGTCGGACGCCATGGAACGATCCTGCTTACGACGGACGGCAAGCGATGGCGGCAGATAAAATCGCCGACCAACGCCGACATAATCGGCGTTTCGGCGCTGAGCGCCGACGTCGCGGACATCATCGTCAGCGACGGTTCGCGCCTTAGCACCATCGATCGCGGCGGCTACTGGATGCCGACCATCTGAGCGCCGGTTGCGGCACCGAGCGTTCGGGTTTGGCCGATCAGACGAGCGTCGCGTCGACGATTTCGGCCACGCGCGCGGGAGTGGTCAGGCGGATGAAAGCGCCCAGGCGCGGCCCGCGCTCCTGGCCCAGGATGACGCGGTAGAGCAGCGGAAAAATCTTGCCCGGCTTGTCGTAGTGCCGCCGCCCGAGCTCGTAGATCGCCTTTTCGATCTCCTCGGCGCCGGCCGCTCCGTTTTGCGCGAGCCAGGTGCTCAGCGCGCGCAGTTGCTCGCGCTCGCCGTCGCTCGGCGTGTAGTGAAACTTGGCCGGCTCGATGAAGTCGCGGTAAAAGTTCAGCGCGCATTCCATCAGATCGCGCGTAAGCCGTGCGGTATCCGGGTCGCTCTCGAGTCCCGGGTCGTAGTGCGTCAGGTAGCGCCAGATCAGCTCGCGTTCGCCGCTGCCGAGCGCCGCGACCAGGTTCATCACCAGGCCGAAGCTCAGCGTCGAGTTGAAGCGCCGCGCGCTCTGGCTCTGCAGCACGAACTCCAGCGGCGAGTTGCGCTGCGCGGTCTCGTCCGCCGCGCTCCACGCGCGCAGCGCGTCGAGATATTCGTCGGTGTACTGCGGAATCGACTCGAGGAACAGCTTACGCGCGCGCCGCGGATTCAGAATCAGGAAATACTTGAGCACCTCGATCGGCGCATAGCGCCGCCACTGCTCCACTCCGACCCCGCGGCCGATCGATTTCGAGACCTTGTGTCCTTCCTCGTCGAGGTACATCTCGAACGGGAACCCGAGCGGGGGCCGGCCCCCGAGCACGCGCAGAATCTGCCCCGAAAGCCGCGCTGAATCGATCAGGTCCTTGCCATAAAGCTCGTAGTCGACCTTGAGCACGTACCATCGAAGCGCCCAATCGACTTTCCACTGCACTTTGGCCTTGCCGCCGAGCACGCTCTGCTCGCCGCGAAAGCCGCATCCATGGGCGCCGCCGAAGCTGCGCTCGCAGGAAAACTCGACGGTCGCGCGCTCGGAATGATACGCCGTGACCAGGGTCGAGTTTATCTGGCCGCACGCCGGACAAAGCGGCATCACGGGCGACCATCCGGCGCGGTTCTCCTCGCGTAGCGTCGGCGCGACGATTTGAATTATCTCGGCGTGTTTTTCGAGGATCAGGCGCAGGGCCTCGTCGAAGCGGCCGCTCGCGTACATCTCGCTCGAAAGCATCAGGTCGTAGCTGACCTCGACCGGCGCGAGAAATTCTCCAAGCAGCGCGATCATGTGGCGGGCGAAGCTCGGATGGCACTCGCCGAAAGGGTCGGGAATCCTCGATACCGGCTGGCCCAGGAAGGGCGCGGTCGCCTCGCGATTTGGGACGCTCTCGGGGACTTTGCGCAGACCGTCCATGTCGTCGATAAAAACGATGAGTCGGCTGGGACGGCGAAACGCTGCGTTCGCGGACGGGTTCGCGGGATCGCCCTCGCCGAGAACTTCGAAGGCGTGCTGGACGTAAGCGGGACGCAAAACCTCGCCCATCGTGCCCAGATGCGGCAGTCCTGAGGGGCCGAAGCCGCTTTCAAAGATCACCTCGCGCCCGGACGGGTAATTGCCCACCCGCTCGGCGAGCCGCCGGGCTTCTTCATAGGGCCAAAGGTCAAGTCCGGTAGGCTCAGCCGACGCCATCAACAGTAATTCCTTGCCAAATTGGTTTGTCCTGCCGCGGTCATGTCCCGCCCCCGGTCATGTTCTCCCTTTGAGCACGCGCGCAAGCGCCTCGTGCAGCCAGGGGTCGATTTGCAGATCGCGGTTTTTTTCCGACGCCAGGCGCAATTTTACACCGCAATTAGCGCAAATAAAGGCGTCTTGACTGAACCCAGCGCTATCCTCGACAGCAAGGTGCAGGAACCACTCTTTTATCGGGCGCCGGCAGATTTCACAATTTTTCTCACTCATTGTAGAGGACAGGGGCCAGTCGATGGTTATATCATGGTTATCTCATTGATAGGGCTGGAGGGGCATGTTACAGCATTCCCTCCAGGCCAGTGGT
Organism: Candidatus Binataceae bacterium; assembly: GCA_035500095.1. Classification (NCBI taxonomy): domain Bacteria; phylum Candidatus Binatota; class Binatia (SeqCode); order Binatales (SeqCode); family Binataceae (SeqCode); species Binataceae bacterium (SeqCode). Next base: position 12,639 of record DATJXN010000137.1, on the reverse strand, counting down.
TGCCCCTTTAAAACCTTCGGCTGCATATTACCTCAAAGCTCGAAATTGGCGGCATCGGGAACGCCCGGGACAGGGGCGTATTTATTCGGGCAGGTGTGGCCCGCTGCGTGAATGGAGCACTGCTGCGGCTTGAACCACACCGGGTCTCAGCAACAAGCATTTATTTCGTTTCATGGACATCAATCTGACGAAGCATAAGATCAAGGAATTGCGCGCCCTGGTGACGGAAGGCGACCGGGTGGCGATCCTGTTGCAGGACGATCCGGACCCGGACGCGATGTCGAGCGCGATTGCGCTCCGCACGCTCCTGGGCCGCAACAAGCTGACCACGCCGATCTTCAGCTTCACTCCGGTCACGCGGCCGGAGAACAAGACCATGATGCATCTGCTGGAGATCGAGATCGCGCCCGCGGACACGGAGGAGCTGGCCGCCTTCGACCGCGTTGCGATGGTCGATGTGCAGCCGGCCTACTTCAACGGGCGGCTGCGCCGGGCCGACATCGTGATCGACCATCATCCGGGCTATCCGCCTAACAACGCCGCTTTTCAGGACGTGCGTCCCGGCTATGGCGCCACCGCGACCATCATGACCGAGTACTTGGTCGCTGCCGACGAGCGCATCAGCGAGCGCCTCTCCACCGCGCTGCTCTACGGCATCCGCAGCGACACGCTGATGCTCAAGCGGCGAGTAACCGACAACGACATCTACGCCTTCACCCAGCTTTACCCGCACGCCAACTACAGCCTGCTGCGCCAGATCGACCGGCCCGAGCTGCCGACGCGCTTCGCGCGCGTGCTGGCGCGCGTGATGCGCCGGTTCAAAATCCACGAAGGCATCGCGGTGCTGCATCTCGGCCGCGTCGAACGCGACGACCTGATCGTGCAGATGGCCGACTTCTGCCTGCAGTTCGAGGGCGTGGAGTGGGTGGTGGTGTCAGGCAAACTCGAGGGCAACCTGGTGATCGCGGTGCGCAATCACGGGATCGGCCGGGGCAACGCAGGCGAGGTCGTGCGCAAATTGTTCGGCGAGATGGGCAGCGCCGGCGGCCATCGCAACATGTCCAAGGCCGTGATCGCGCTTAAGGATTGGCGCGCCAGCGAAGGCACCGTGCGCGACACCGATATCGAAACTCGCCTGCGCGAGATGTTCGAGGCGCAAATTAGCGGCGATAACGACGACGACTGACCCGGACTGACCCCGCGTTCGCATCCGCCCGCTTCCGGCTCTGCTTGATAACCGCGCATGCGTGCGGTTTACCGCATGAGCGCCAGCGTCTATCGTGAAGGGGATGAGCGTGCTGGAGGGGACAGTGGAGGTGACCAATCGGCTCGGGCTCCATCTGCGCGCCGCCACCAAACTCGCCGAAACCGCGCGCCGCTTCCAGGCGAAAGTTACGATCATCGGCAAGGACGGGCAGGCCGACGCGCGCAGCGTGATCAACCTGATGATGCTCGGCGCGGCACAGGGCGCGCGGCTCAAGGTGCGCGCCGACGGCCCCGCCGCGCGCGCCGCGCTCGACGCGGTGGAGCGCCTGTTCCAGGACCGGTTTGGCGAAGACTGAGAAGACTGATCGGACTTGCCCGCCGCAACCGGGCAAGCTTATGCTCTTTCAGGCGGCCCGGCCGCACCGGCTGACCGTGGAGCGCTTGGCGGTCAGCGGAGGACTTCTTGATCGCGCGTCAGCGGTTGGCTATATCAAGTCATTCGTTTTTTCATCCCGGATGGAACACCTTCACCTATCGAACATGGTGCGGCGCGCGCTCGCTGCGCATCCAACCCAGACATTGCCTTGCCGCCGGGCCGGACGAGCCTGCTGAATACTGAAGCCGGGCGCTTGCCACGGCCGGCCCTCAAGGAGACCTCGCTAAATGCCGCTCAAGGATTTTCTCTTCACCTCGGAATCGGTGGCCGAAGGCCATCCCGACAAGATGTGCGATCAGATTTCGGACGCGGTGCTCGACGCGCTGATCGCCGAGGATCCCAACTCGCGCGTGGCGCTGGAAACGCTGGTTAAAACCGGGCTCATCGTGCTGGCCGGCGAGATCACCAGCCACGCACATCCGGACTTCGTCCAGATCGCGCGCGATACCACGCTCGAAATCGGCTACAACCACGTCGACACCGGCTTCGACGGCAACAGTTGCGCCGTGCTGACCGCGATCGAGCCGCAATCGGCCGACATCTCGCAGGGTGTCACCGAGGGACAGGGTCTGCACAAGGAGCAGGGCGCCGGCGACCAGGGGCTGATGTTCGGGTTTGCCTGCGACGAAACGGCGGAGCAGATGCCGCTGCCGATCGCGCTCGCCCATCGGCTGATGGAAAACCTCGCCAACCTGCGTCATCAGGGCAAGGCGGATTTCCTGCTGCCCGACGGCAAGAGCCAGGTCACCGTGCGTTACGTGGGTGGACGCCCGGTCGAGGTTACGACCGTGGTGGTCTCGGCGCAGCATCGGCGCGACGTCGGCCATGCGACCGTGCGCGAGGCGATTATCGAGGAGTTAATCAAGCCGACCATTCCCAAGCAGTTCCTGAGCAAGGACACCGTGATCCACGTCAACCCGACCGGCAGCTTCGTGATCGGCGGTCCGCATGGCGATTGCGGCCTCACCGGCCGCAAGATCATCGTCGACACGTACGGCGGCTACGGGCGCCACGGCGGCGGCGCGTTCTCGGGCAAGGATCCGAGCAAGGTCGATCGCTCGGCCTGCTACATGGCGCGTTACGTGGCCAAGAACGTGGTGGCGGCTGGGTTGGCGAGCCGATGCGAAATCCAGGTGGCGTATGCAATCGGCGTGGCCGAGCCGGTTTCCATCCTGATCGACACTTTCGACACCGGCACGGTGCCGGACCAGAAACTGGCCTCGGCGCTGCGCGAACTGTTCGATTTCCGGCCCGCCGGGATCATCAAGACGCTCGGGTTGAAGCGGCCGATTTACAAGGCCACCGCCGCCTACGGGCACTTCGGCCGCACGCCGCGTGCCGGGCTCTTCCCCTGGGAGCAGACCGACATGGTCGACGCGCTGCGCAACGCGTTCGGGCGCGACGGCGCCCGCTGATCGGCGGAAAATTCGACGACCAGCCGCGGATCGCGATCCGCGCATAACAGCCTGGGGCGCGCGTGGCGCACTCGCGCACGCGCGCCCTTCGAAATCCGGAGAGAGAGGATTTAGATGGAGGCGAAAACCAGCAAGCGCAAACTCACGTCCGCCGCGGCGCGCGCCGGACGCGCCCTGCCCCATGACGTGCGCGACCTCGACCTTGCCGAGGCCGGACGGGGCAGGATCGAATGGGCCGACGAACAGATGCCGGTGCTGCGGATCATCCGCGAACGCTTCGCCAAGGAAAAGCCGCTTGCCGGCCAGCGCCTCAGTGCCTGCCTGCACATCACCACCGAGACCGCCAATCTGCTGCGCACACTCAAGGCCGGCGGCGCCGAGGTCCTGTGTTGCGCCTCCAATCCGCTTTCGACCCAGGACGACGTCGCCGCCGCGCTGGTCAAGGAATACGGCATTCCGGCCTACGCCGTGCATGCCGAAGATCGCGACACCTATTACAGCCATCTGCGCGCCGTGCTCGAGGCCCATCCGACCATCACGATGGACGACGGCGCCGACCTGGTGAGCCTGCTGCACACCGATTTTCACGATCAGGCCGCCGAAGTGCGGGCGTCGATGGAAGAGACCACCACCGGCGTCATCCGCCTGCGCGCGATGGAGCAGGACCGCGCCCTGCGCATCCCGGTGGTCGCGGTCAACGACGCGCAGACCAAGTATCTCTTCGACAACCGCTATGGCACCGGCCAATCGACGCTGGACGCGATCATCCGCGCAACCGGCGTGCTGGTCGCCGGTTCGGTGGTCGTGGTGGCGGGCTACGGATGGTGCGGGCGCGGCGTCGCGTCGCGCGCGCGGGGCCTTGGCGCCAACGTGATCGTCACCGAGGTCAACCCGATCCGGGCGCTCGAGGCGGCGCTCGACGGCTACCAGGTGATGCGGATGGCGGAAGCGGCGCGCGTCGGCGACATCTTCGTCACGGTCACCGGCGACCGGCAGATCATCGCGCCGAGCCACATGAACGCGATGAAGGACGGCGCGATCATCTGCAACTCGGGCCACTTCGACGTCGAGATCGACCTGCCCGGGCTGCGCAAGCTCGCGCGCCGCGTCGATCGCCATGCCGAGCGCGAGGTCGAGACCTTCCATCTGCGCAATGGGCGCAAGCTCTACCTGCTCGGCCAGGGGCGCCTGGTCAACCTCGCCTGCGCCGGAGGCCATCCCGCCCAGGTGATGGATATGAGCTTCGCGACGCAGGCGATGGCGGCGGCATGGGCCTCGGGCGCGCAACTCGAGGTCAAGGTGCATAACGTCCCGCTCGCGATCGAGGACGAAGTCGCGAGCATGAAGCTCGCCGCGATGGGAATCAAAATCGACCGACTGTCGGCCGAGCAGAAGAAATACCTGGCAAGCTGGGAGAGCGGAACCTGAGAAAAGAGCTTCGAACGGCGCTGCGGCCCCGACGCGGGCGCCGCTGTGCGGCCTGAACGAACGATGCCGGGCCGGCTCTACGGGGCGCCCCGAGTCAGCTTCCGGGCAGCCAGCGGCGGCGGCGCGCCAGCTCGCCGCCGGCGAAGCACACCATGATCGACGCGAGCGCGAGGAAAAAGCGCGGCGAGGTCGGATGCCATAGCGCGTCGCCCAGGAACGCGAACAGGATCGTCCCCGGGATCATCCCGATCATGCTCGCCCAGAAATAGTCGCTGAAGCTGATGGGCGAGGCGCCGGCGAGCAGGTTCAGCGCGTTATAGGGGATGAGCGGCACCAGCCGCAGGTAGAAGATGATCTGAAAGCCGTGGCGTCCGATCTGCGCGAGCAGCTTTTCGAAGCGCGCCCCCACCAGGTGCTCGACGAACGAACGTCCGAGAAAGCGGCCCGCGGCGAACGCGATAAGCGCTCCCGCGTCTGCTCCCAGCACCGAGTAAACCGCGCCCCACAACGTTCCGAACGCAAGCCCGCCCGCGATCGTCATGATCGCGCCCGGGACCAGGAACGACGGGCCCACCGCGTAAAGCAGGATATAAACGATGGGGCCCCAGATGCCCCAACTCAGGACCTCGACCTTTATCAGCCGGGGGTTCTCGAACCATTCGGTGTGTGTCCACAGAAGCCACGCAGATCCTCCGACCATCAGGAGCACGAGCGCGACCTTGAAGATCGCGAGCGGCGAGAGCATGCGGGGCCGATCGTCGGGGGCCTGTATGGGACTGATGGCGGCCATCTCTGCCCGCGCGGGCGGGCGATTGATGATACGGGTCGCCATGCCGCACAGGCAAGAACCGTCTCTGGCCGGAGGTTCATTTTCGCGCTTGTCCCGGACACGCGCCTCAGCGACGACGGACCCGAAACAGCGATTTAGTCCAACCGCAGCGAAACTATGCATGATTAGTCTCTATGTCGCGGAACTTTGTCCGTTGCTCTTCGGTTCGACTACTGGTTAATCTCGCTCGTTCGGCAGCCACAGCAGAGAGGGTCGCGATGAGAGCTATATTCCTCCGCCTTGGAATTCTTTCCCTCGCGCTGATAGCGGTCGGCTCTAGCCTGGCGGTAGTCGCGACCATCGCAGCCGCCAGCCCGGCGATCGTCACGCAGAGCGGTCCCCTGAAGGGGATCGAGGGGGCGACGACCGATCGGTAGCTTGGCATTCCATACGCCGATACCGCCGGTCGGGGCGCTCCGCTGGACGCCGCCGCAGCCCTTCGGCCGCTGGCATGGCGTCTTCGAGGCGACCCAGTTCAGCAGTTCCTGCACGCAGCCGGACGGCCTTGGAGGAACTTCAGGCAGCGAGGATTGCCTGACGCTTAACATCTACACGCCGCGCGGACGCAAGAATCAGAACAAGCATCATGGCCTGCCGGTGATGGTCTGGATCCACGGCGGCGCCCTGGTGACCGGCGGCGGCGGATTTTACGATCCGACGCGGATGATCGAACAGGGCGGCGTTATCGTCGTGACCATCAACTACCGGCTCGGCCTGCTGGGGTTTTTCGCGCATCCGGCGATCGACGCGGAAGGCCATCTCAACGGCAACTACGGCCTGATGGATCAGCAGCTCGCGCTCAGGTGGGTCCAACGCAACATCGGGGCGTTCGGCGGCGACGCGAGCCGGGTGACGATCTTCGGCGAGTCGGCGGGCGGACAAAGCGTCTATGCGCACCTCGCCTCGCCGACGGCAACCGGGCTTTTCCAGCGCGCGATCGCCGAAAGCGGATCGTACATCCAGTTTCAAGATTACTGGACGCCCATCTCGATCGTCCCGCTGGTCCAGGCTGAAAGCGTCGGCACCTCGCTGGTGCCGTCGGGCACGGCGCTCGCCGCGAGCGTCGGATGCTCCGGCCAGACGGCGGAGTGTCTGCGCGGGGTGGCAGCCTCGACGATAGTCCTCGTCGAGCCATCGACAATTTATCCATTCGTCGACGGGACCATCCTCACGCAAACTCCGACCGCGGCTTTCGCCAGTGGACACTTCAATCGCGTGCCGGTAATTTCGGGCGGCAATCACGACGAATGGCGGCTGTTCGTGGCCGACCAGTATGACGCGACCGGCCATCCGCTGACCGATGAAGCGGACTACGAGGCAGCGGTCGATGCGTTATGGAGCGGATTCGGGCCGGCCTTCGGGCCGTTCATCTTTACCGTGCTGTACCCGCTGGCCAATTATCCGATCGTTCCTCCGATTCCTGGCGATCCGAATCCCAGTCCAGGGATCGCGCTGGGCGCGTCCGGCACCGACGGAATTTTTGCCTGCCCGGAACGCAATGGCGTTCAACTGCTGGCGGCATCCGTGACGACCTATGCCTACGAATTCAATGACGAGAATGCCTATCTCGTGTTCAACGAGTTTCCTGCTCCGCTCTTTCCGCCGATCAAGTTCCCGCTCGGCACCGCGCATTTCACCGAGGTGCCCTATTTATTCGACGTCTTTTCGACGCCGAGCAACTTCACCCCCGAGCAGCAGTCGCTCTCCGAATCGATGATCAGTTACTGGACCACCTTTGCCGCGACCGGCGACCCCAACTCCGCCGGCCAACCGCTCTGGTCTCCGTACAGCGTCGCCACCGATGAGTTTCAGTCCCTGGTGGCGCCAACGCCGACGGTCGAAACGACCTTTGACGACGAGCACTTCTGCTCCGCGTTCTGGAATAATTTCTGACCCGCGAATCGAGAGCGCGTCCGGAAAGACTCAGCGCGCGATGTCGTTGTGGCGCAGCCGTACCGCCGCGTTCGCGCCGGTCGCGCGATCTCTTGCTTTTGAAGCCGTCGATAATAGTTATTGGATTCAGGGGCTGTGAGTAGGCGGATGAAGGTCACGAAGAAGCTGGCATTGATAGGCGCGGGTTACGCTCTCTCCGTCGTCGGCGGTATCGCTGCCGTCGCCCTCAATGAGCTGCGTATCACGGAGGACATAAAGCAGACTTCCGGCGGGATGGTCGCGTTCGGCGACATGATCGTGTTCGTGCTGGCCGCGGGGTTCTTCAGCCTGGCGCCGACCTGGTTCCTGCTGAAGCTGTGCGCCGAGAAGGCCATGCGCACCCTGCTCGCCGCCGAACTCCTGATCGCCGCGACTGGCCCGGTGAGCTGGCTTGCGGTCAGGTGGATGGCGGCCGATCCCAGCCCTCAGAGCCTGCCTCAAGCGATCAGTGGGGAGCTCGGCGTGCTCATCGCCTTCGGCGCGATCCCACGCATCGTCTTTGGCCCAGTCCTGCTGATGATCGAGCTGGCGACCTTCTTCCTGTTGCGCGAGCGCCTTACACGTACGCTCCTTGCCTTGGCAATGCTGATGGACATAATCCCGCTGGGCATGTTCGCGCTGCATATGGCGGCCGCGACCCGCTAGACGTCGGCGAGCGATTCTCCAACCGTGGCCCGGCAAGAATTGGAGAAGCATCAGCCAAAGCGGAGGCGGACCCAAACAAGCGCGGTGCGTCCGCTCTGATGCGCGGCAAGTGCAGAGGCCGCAGGGGCCTCAGCGCGCGATGTCGTGGTGGCGCACCTGGACGGTCACGCTCTTTTTGCCGAGGCGGCGCGCGAGTTCGAGCGCGAGCGTGGGCGAGCGGTGCCGCCCGCCGGTGCATCCCAGGCCGATCGTCAGGTAGCTCTTGCCCTCGCGCCGGTAGAGCGGCACCAGGAAGCCGAGCAGGCGCGCGGTCTCCTCGATGAAGCGCCGCGCCTCCGGATGCTTCATCACGTAGGCCCGTACCCGCCCGTCCGTCCCGTCAAGCGGCCTGAGGCCAGGCACGAAAAACGGATTCGGCAGGAAGCGCACGTCGAGCACGAGATCCATCCCGACAGGAATCCCGTACTTGTAGCCGAACGAGACCAGCGCGATCGTCATCGCCGAGCCGCTCGCCGCGCCCAGCACCGAACCGGTGATGACCTCGCGCAGCTCATGCACGCTGAGCGCGGTGGTGTCGATCACGCGGTCGGCCCGCTCGCGCATCTCGGCCAGGGCCAGCCGCTCGCTGCGGATACCTTCGGCGACCGAGGCGCCGCTTTCAGCCATCGGATGCGGCCGGCGGGTTTCCGAGTAGCGCCGCACCAGGACCTCGTCGGCGGCGTCGAGGAAGATCACTTCGGGACGGAAGCCGGCGCGCTCGAGATCGCTGAAAAAGCGCGGCCACTGCGGAAAGAAGAGCCGCTCGCGTGAATCGATCCCGAGCGCCACGCCCAAAAGCTCCGGGTCGCGCCGGGTCGCAAGGCGCATCGCCGACTCGGCCAGCGCGACGGGCATGTTGTCGACGCAGTAGAAACCCAGATCCTCGAGCACCCGCATCGCGGTCGCTCGCCCCGATCCCGAAACGCCGGTGACGATGATGAGGCGCGGGGTGCGGCTAGCCTTCTCCGAGGCGGGAGACCTGGCGGAGTTTCGCGGCTTGCGGGATTTTCGAGATACGGCTCCGGAGCCCGATACGGCCGTCGCGCGCGCCTTGTGCGGGCGCGCCCGCCGTCGTGGGGCCATCGCGGGTCGAAGGCGCTCCGGCGTGCCGCTTCAGTGCCGGGCGTCTTCCTCCTTGATGAGGCGGAAGATTTCGGCCGCGTCGGGCGCAGCGGTCAACCGTTCGCGAAAGCCCGGGTCTTTCATCAGGCGCGAGACGCGCGCGAGAGCCTTGAGATGGAGACTCGCCGAATCCTCGGGCGCGACCAGCAGGAAGAACAGATGGGTGGAGCCGCCGTCGAGCGAGTCGAAGTCCACGCCGCGCTGATGGCGGCCGAAGACGCCGATGATGCTGTTGACCCCGGCGAGTTTGCCGTGGGGGATCGCGATACCATCGCCGATCGCGGTCGAGCCGAGCCGCTCGCGCTCGGCCAGCACCGCCGACAGCGCCGCGGGTTCGATCTCGCGATGCTTGCTCGCAAGGTAGTCCGACAGCTCGTGCAGGACATCGGGTTTGGTGGTGCCCTTGAGCTCAGGCAACACCATCTCAGGGCTCAGAATATCGGTAATTTTCATTGCTTGGTCAGCGCACCCCGATTATTGCATCGAAAAGCGGGCGAGAGCGAGCACACTGCGGCCGCAAAAGAACCGCCTGGCGCCCAAGTTCTTTTTACGTAAGCCCCCCTTGGTCCCGCCTACGAACGCGAATCGCTCTCCACCTCCTCGACCGCGCTCAAGACCTCGCCCGCCGACGGGGAACGCCATTTCCTGGCCTCGATTTTCTCCAGATGTTTTTTGAGTTGACGCTGGACCTTGTCGGCGAGCAGGTCGATGACCGAGTAGAGATCTTTGGTCTCTTCCTGTGCGGCGACCACCGCCAAACGGCCCGATTTTACCGTTACCTCGCCGCACTGGCGGTATTTATCGACCGAGAGGATCAAATGCACCGTGCAGGGACGCTTGAGCGCCTGGGCCACGTGCCCGAGCTTGCGCTCCGCGTAGAGGCGAATCGGTTCGGTCGGCTCGACGTGGCGAAAGGTCACGGCGACCTCGGCTACGGGCCTGGCCTTGAGCTTCTCGCGGCGGCGCTGTTTATGTTCGGCTCTCCCGTTGCGCTTTCGCGCCGGCTCTTTCGTCGCCATCTAACTACCTCTCTGCTGCCTCTTCGGCGCCGCCTTTCGCCGGCGGCCCGCTCGCCCGCGCTCTCTGCCGTCAAGGAGATGTTCAACCCACCTTCTTGCGCCGCGCCGACGGCAGGATCCCGAGTGCCTGGCGGTACTTGGCAACTGTGCGGCGCGCGATATTGATCTGGTCGCGGCGCAGAAATTCGGCGATCGCCTGGTCTGACAAAGGATCATGCGTGTGCTCGAGCGCGACCATCGCGCGGATCTTCTCCTTGACGGTTTCCGCGCTCACGTCCTCGCCGCTGGTGCCCTTGACGCCCGAGGTGAAGAAGAACTTCATCTCGAAGATGCCCTGCTGGGTGTGCGCGTACTTGTTGGCGGTGGCGCGGCTGATGGTCGATTCGTGCATCCCGATATCTTCGGCCACGTCCTTGAGCACCAGCGGGCGGAGGTGCGTGATGCCGTGGTCGAAGAACGCGCGCTGGAACTTCACGATCGAGGTGGCGACCTTGAAGATCGTCTGCTGGCGCTGGTAAATCGACTTGACCAGCCATCGCGCCGACCGCAGCCGCTCCTGCAGATATTCCTTGGTGTCGGCGGCGACCGCGCTGTCGCTCAATACGCGTTGGTAATATCCCGCAAGCCGCAGCCGCGGCACCGCTCCCTCGTTGAGCAGCACCACGTAGTCATTGCCCATCTTGTGGATGAAAACGTCGGGCACGATATAGGCCGGCTCCTGGCCGCCGTAGTCGCGTCCCGGCTTGGGCTCGAGCAGCGAGATTACCTTCGCCGCCTGCCCGACCGTCTCGACGGAAACGCCGAGCGAGCGCGCGATCTCCGCATAGCGATGCTTCTCGAGCAGATCGAGATGGTTGAGCACGATCCGCGCCGCCAGCGACTCTTCCATCCCGATATTGGCCAGTTGCTGGAAGAGGCACTCGCGCAGATCGCGCGCCGCTACGCCAGGGGGATCGAACCGCTGCACGCGCTTGAGCACGCGCTCGACCGTGGCCGGGTCGGTCTCGAGCTGGACCGCAAGGTCCTCGACCGGCGTTTCCAGGTAGCCGTCGTCGTTGAGGTTGTAGATGATGGTCGCGCCGACGATCTGCTCGTTGTGATCCAGCGCGGACATCCGCAACTGCCACATCAGATGATCTTCGATCGAAGTGCGCCGGGTGAGCGTGTTCTCCAGCGTCTGGCGGTGTTCGTCGTCCGGTTCGGATTCCTGGTTGTCCTGCCAGTTGTTGGAATAGTTCTCGAGATATTCGCGCCAGTCGAGCTTGTCGAGGCGGCCATCCTCCTTGATCTCGGTCGCGGCGTCGCCCGCTTCGCTGGCGATCCCCTCGACCGCCGGCTGTTCGTCGCCGTTGCCGTTCCACTCGGGCTCGGCCGGCGCCGCGCCGAGCTCGGGCTCGGGCGGCAACAGGTCGGGCTCGGAGCCGGGCGTCGTATCCGGCGTCGCCGCCATTCCGTCGTCGGCCGCGGTCGCGGTGGGGCTGCGATCCTCGACCATCTCGAGCAGCGGATTGGATTCCAGTTCGTTCTGGACGACGGCTTCCAGCTCAGGCAGAGACAGCTGCAGGATCTTGATCGCCTGCTGGAGCTGCGGCGTCATCACCAGCTGCTGCCGCAGCCTGAGGTCTTGTCCTAGTTTGAGTTCAGGCGCCATATCGATCGCCGCTGACTAAGGCGACTTAGCGACGGTTGTCTTATTATCGCGGGTTTTCTGGTCCTTAGGGAAGAACACCGCGCGCGCTCCCTCGACCTCGCTCTTGCCGGTGTCAAGATGCACCGTGATTTTGCTGCCGGTAACCTGATCTTCACCGTCGTGGACCACCGGGCTGCCGGTGAGCGTCACCGTATGCTTGGCCTGGTCCAGCACCGCGTGATCCCCGGTCGCCCATCGCGTGCCCTGGCTCATGCGCACGTTGTTGTTGGCGACCATCTCTTTGACCTCATGAAAATCCTTGCCATAGAAAACGGTCAGACTGTCGCTGGTCAGAGTTGCGTCAGCCTGTGTGGCATGGACGTGGCCGCGAAAAGTCACGATGTTGCCCTTGTAGTCGAGATCGAGCGAATCCGATTTGATGTCGATCGGGCCCTTGTTGCCGGAGAACTGAAGCGAGGAAAACGGGCCGTTCTGGCTGTCGCCCTGTGAGTTTGCTTTCGCGTCCTTGGAGTCCGCTTTGGTGTCCTTGGAGGCGGTTTGCAATGCAGCCGATGGTTGCCCGCCTTTGGCATTCGCGGGGCGCGGCGTCTGGCCCTTGCTGGCGATTTTAGTCTTCGCCCTGGTTTTCATCTCTGCGCGGGGCGTCGCGAGAGCCGCCGGTGCGCCGACGCTCTCGGCCGCCGTGCCCGGCATCGCAGGAGCCGGCGGTGGTGGTGCGGCGATTTCTCCCGAGGACGCCACGCCCGCGGGCGCGGCCGCGGGCGCCGCCGCGGGCGCCGCGCTTGCCGCGCCATCTGCAGACGCCGACGCGCCGCCCGGCGTCTTGCGGATGCTCGCGCCCGGGAGCGCAGCAGCCGGGCTTGCGGTGGCGGCCGGAGCCGCGGCCGCGGCGTCCGGGGTTGCCGGGGCGCGTTTCG
>DATJXN010000136.1 GCA_035500095.1 Candidatus Binataceae bacterium | reverse complement strand
GCGCCGGACGGCCAGGTCCGCATGATACGCTAGCGGCACCGCGAGCGCGGTCGCGGTGAGCGCGTTGTTGCGGGCCGCGGCAAATGCCGCGGCGGCCATCAGCGCGGCGACCGCGAGCATCCCGGCGTCGTCGCCGCGCGGCACGAGCAGGCAAGCGGCCGCAAGCGCGGCGAGCATCAGGAGCATCGCGGTTAAAGGAAGCGTGGTCATCCCGGCACGATGCAGCGCGCCGAACGTTTGCAGCAGCGGCCGAAACTCGCTCACGCGACCCATCGTGTACGGATTGCCCAGGCTTTGTGCGACCGCCCTCCATTCGCCGATACCCCACGGATTGCACAGTGTGGCGAGCGCAGCCGCCGCGGTTATCGCGGCCGGGCGCAGCGCGATGCGCAGCCCCGCGCTGCGCGCCGCGACCCCTTGCGCCGCAACGGCCGCGCTATAGATTCCCAACGCAGCCAGGTCGATGAAGAATCCGCCGTGGAGATTCGTCCACAGCGCCAGCATCGGTACGGCCAGCCAGAGCGGTGCGCTGCGGCCGTAAGTTTCGCGCGCGAGCATCGCGATCAACGCCGCGAACAGCACGTAATCGAAAAGCTGCGGCCGGAATTGCATCTGCTGAATCAACGCGAGCGCCACGGCCGCGAGTGCGGCGAATTGCGCCGCTATCGCCGCCCCGGTTTCGGCGAGGCCGAGCGCAAGCAGCGTCATGACCGCGCCGGCGCAGAGAAATTTCACCAGCTTGAGGCCGATCACGCCGAAGCTGCTGTAAATGAGCGCCATGGCCACTTCGGCAAGCCATTCATGATCGATCCATCGCCGCCCTGCCACCGTGTAGGAAAAGACGTCGGTGTGGATCAGATGTCCGGTGCCAAGCATCGTCTGCCCGAACCGGATATGACCCCAGGGGTCCGCGTCGGCATATTGCATCGAATCCGCAACGACGGCGGCGAGCAGCACGAGGGCGGGAGCGTAACCGAGCAGCGACGGAGCGCGATGCGCCGTATTGTCGGCGCGAGCGATTGTTGCGTCGGTTGTGCCGGCTCTCCGTCTCTTTGGTTCGCTGGGGCCGTCGCTCATCGCACGACCATCCGGCCGGCGCGCTGCGAGTCCTCTAGGGAAAGACGCTCGGCGGCGCCGCCGCGACCAGCTCCGGAACGCCGGCAATCTGCGCGGCGGAGGAAGCGGCACGCGCAAACAGCGCGGACACCGGGTCGCGATAGATCAGGCGCCATCCGGATTGGACCATCATCAGTGTATAGGCGGGCGACCCGGTCGGCATCAGGACGAAATCGTTCGGGTACTGGTCGAGGACGCGCGCGGCGCCCGGCTCGCCGTAATAGACCGCGGCAAAATCGCTTTGCACCTGATGAGGGTAATAAGCCTCAAACATGCTCTCGATGAAGATTTTGAAGCGCGTGGACTCGTGAAAAATCAGGTAATCACCCCATCCGAACTCGCATAGCACGTCGCCGCGGAGGTTGTGTTCGCGCATGAACGTGACCGCGCCGACTGGTTTGGCCTCGACGACAGGAAGCGTTCGCGACAGCAGGCCGCTGCGGATCACGAGCGCGACCGCCAAAACCGCAAGCGCGGCATGCAGCAGCGGCCAAACCCCGGACGGACGCGCGTCGGCGGCCCCGCGTGAAGGCCGCAAGCGAGCGATCAGCAGGTCGGAATGCCGGCAGAGCGGAACATAGCAGGCAATCACCGCCATCGCGGTGTTGCGCACGGCGTAGAGCCCGCTGACGATCATCAGTACGGCGATTGCGAACAGGGCAAGGTCGTCTGCGCGCGGCGTCAATGCGAAGGCCGCGACCGTCGCGGTCATGATTCCCACGGCACAGACGAACGTAAAGAGCGGCCGATGCGTATGATTCAGGTCGGCCATCACAGCCAGCAGCGAACGAAACTCGGAAATATGTCTCAGGGTGAACGGATTGTGGACGACCTCCACGACTACTATCAAGTCGCGCAATCCATAAGGGTTGATCAGCGTCGCAAGCGCTGCCGCCGACGTCACGGCGGCCAGTCTGACCGGACCGCGCAGCCCTTCGTCCCGCGCCAGCGCCTGTGCACCGCGAACCACCGTATAAAGACCCATCGCCGCCAGCCCGACGAAGAATCCTCCATGCAGATTGGCCCACAACGCGAACATCGGCGGGACCAGCCACAGGCGCGCTCCGCGGCCGTAGCTCTCTCGCGCGAGAATTATCATCAACGCGGCAAACAGAACGTCGTCGGCCAAAAAAGTACGGATCTGCATCAGCGGCAGCAGCGCAACTGCGGCCACCCACAATACGATGGCCTGTAAGGCGAGCGACGCGCGCGTCTCGGCCGCACCGAGCGAAAGCAGCACCATCACCGCAGCGACGCACGCGAACTTGGCCAGCTTGAGCCCGATGACGCCTGAGGCGCCGTATATCAACGCCATCAGGACGTTTCCCAACCAGTCATGGACGATCCAGTCTCTCGGGCCTGGCGGACAGGCGTAAGAAAACGGGGCGTGAAAGAGCCATTGATGCTGCGAAAGAATGATGCGCCCGAAGAAGATGTGACCCCAGAGGTCGGTGTCCGCGCTGCGCATCGCGTCGGCGATCGCCATCGCGAACAATACTATCGCGGGGGCCGAACCGAGTAACGAGACGCTGCGCGGTCGCGGCGAATCGTGCGGGAGCGGGAGGTCTGATGGGGCGTCTGACCGCAGCGCCTCGATGCCGAGACGGTTCTGCGCTGCGTGCTCGGAACCTTCCCCCAAGGGCCTCGCCTCCACCCCATCGACGTCGCGGCCGTCACGCGCCCTTGCGGACGCGGACTCCGTTCCGCGCGCCGATACTCTAACAGGCTGGGAAGAACCTCAAAATAAGCCGCCGCGCCCCGGCGCTATCGAGCGCGGCATCTAACGTGCCGGTTAAAGACCAAAACGCCGACCGATGAAACGGATCAGGACTGCGCTCCCGGCGCCTTGTGCTCGGCTCGCCATTCGTTGTTGGTGCTGCGATCGCCCGCGAGCCATTTGCGGAGATCCTCGTGCGCGCTGGCTGAGCGCTTGGCCTTTATCTTGTCCGCCGCCGGATGGTCGACGGTGAATTCGAGATTCAGGCCGTTCGGATCGGTGACGTAGAGCGACACGCAATAGCCATGGTCGATTACCATCGTCTCGTGGCCCGCCGCTTCGAGCCGGCGCTGCATCTCCTGCTGGCCGGGCGCGTCGGTCACCTTGAGCGCCAGATGGACGAACGGCGAATGCGGACCGTAGTGTGCAAATTTTGCGTGCTGTCTGGGATCGGCGAAGTGAAAGAAGGCCAGCGCTCCGCCGTCGGCGATCTGGAAGAACAGATGGCAATAATAGAGTTCGTCCTCGCCAAAGACTTTGTCGCATTCCCGCCACGCCGCGACCATCGGCCAGCCCAGGATGTCCTCGTAAAACTTCCGCGTTTGCTCGAGATCGCGGCATACGTAGGCCGCGTGATGCAGCCGTGTCGGAACCGTGTCCGGCTTTGCTTCGGTGTGACCGTTGGTCTGCGTGGTGCTCATGGCGGTTTCTCCTTCTGCGCCGTATTTAGTCCTTGTTCCGGGTTTTGCGCAATGGTGTATCGCCGGCCTGCGCGGAACCGCCGCCGGAATCGGCATCCCGGATTGCGTCGGCGTCGAGGTTGCGCTTGATGCGCACGAGTTGCTCGCGCAAGAGCGGTATTTGCCCGGCGGGTATTCCGGCGAGGGCCATTCGGTTAACCTCCATCGCATAGGGCAGCAGCACTTCCTGCAGGCGCCGGCCGCGGTCTGTCAGGCGAATGTTGATTTTGCGCCGATCCTTGGAATTGCGCGTGCGGCTGATGAGGCCGCGCCGCTCCATGCTTTCGAGCGCCGTCGCCGTGGTCGGCTCCATCATGCTGACTCGGCGGCTCAGCTCGCGCTGGGTGAGCCCGTCCTCCTCCCACAACGCGCGCAGGAAGAACCACATGCCGATGCTCACGCCGTGGCGGGAAATGCGCGCGCCCAACGCGCGGAGAAACGCGCGATGGGTCTCGCGCATCAAGTAGCCGACGCTTTGGCCAGGCGGATACTCCGGGCCGGGCTTGCGCGGCGGCGAAGGCGCGGCCCTGGAATCTACCGCCCTGATCGTCATCGCTTTTTCACTGTTCACGACGTGCCGTTTCGGTGCCACGCTCGGTTCGACCCTTCAAGACCTGCGCCCGCCAACTCCGCAGCCGCCCGCAGCATAGCAAACCCTGGCGCCGCGCCGCGGCGTTTTTTTGCGGACTTGACGATCGCCGGGCAGCCGATTAGTAAGAATACTTAGATATCTTTGCATTCAGGATATCCTGACATCTGGCGCCCCTGCGGGCAAAGCCGTCCGCCGCGCCGCCCTGTCGTACGGAGAGCTCACAGTGGAAGCAGTCGAGCGCAAACCTCCCGGGAACTCCTATCGCTGGCCGGCGGAGGGTCTGGGCCGGGTTCCGTACTGGGTCTATTCCGATCCCGAGGTTTACGCGCGCGAGCAGATGCGGATCTTCTCGGGGCCGTACTGGAACTACGTCGCGCTCGAGGCCGAAATTCCCAACCCGGGAGATTTCGTCCGCAGCCACGTTGGCGAGCGCTCGGTAGTCGTGGTCCGCGACAAGAGCGGCACCGTCAACGTGATGCTCAACCGCTGCGCCCATCGCGGCGTCCAGTTCTGCCGCGCCAACTGGGGCAACACCCGCTCCTTCACCTGTCCGTACCATCAGTGGAGCTACGACCTTAAGGGCAATCTCACCGGCGTGCCGTTTCGCCGCGGGGTGAACGGGAACGGCGGGATGCCCGAGGATTTCGACCCGGCGAAGAACGGACTCACCTCTCTCAGCGTGGCGTCTCGCAACGGCGTCATCTTCGCGAGCTTCGCTTCCACCGTGCCGCCGCTCGAGGAATACCTGGGCCCGGCGATGCTCGGCTACTTCGATCGCGTCTTCGACGGGCGAGCGCTGCGCGTGCTCGGCTATTCGCGCCAGCGTATTCCCGCCAACTGGAAGCTGATGTTCGAGAACATCAAGGATCCCTATCACGCGAGCCTCCTTCACGTCTTCCTGGTCACCTTCGGCCTCTTCCGCGCCGACCAGCCCTCGGCGGTGAAGATGGATGCGAGCGGGATGCATTGCGTGCTCACCTCGAGCAAGGGCGAACAGAAGCTCAACGAAACCACCATGGAGATGAAGAATTTCCGCGCCGACTTCAAGCTCAAGGACCCGCGCCTGCTCGACCCGGTGCGTGAGTTTTCCGGCTCGGCCACCGTGGTGATGCAGACGCTGTGGCCCAACATCATCATCCAGCAGCAATCCAACACGCTCGCGATGCGCCAGCTGGTGCCGCGCGGCCCGGAACTCTTCGACCTGATGTGGACGTTCTTCGGTTACGCCGACGACACGCCCGAGATGACCCAGCGGCGGCTCCGCCAGGCGAATCTCATGGGCCCCGCGGGGTTGGTCTCTATCGACGACGGCGAGGTTATGGAGTTCTCGCAGCAGGGCGTGCGTCAGCGCCCCGGCGACGCCGGCATCCTCGAGATGGACGGGCGCGGCACGGACGATCGGGAGCATATGGTGACTGAGGCGGCGATCCGCGCCTTTTACAAGCACTACCGCGAGGTCATGGAGTTCTGACCCCGATGGCCCGTGCGCAGCAGGATCTAGTCTTGCGGCTCGAAATCGAAGAGCTATACACCGAGTACGCTCACGTGCTCGACAACTTCGAGCTGGAGCAGTGGCCCGCGTTCTTCACCGACGATTGCCTCTATCAAATCATCTCGCGCGAGAATCGCGAGCGCGGGTTGCCGCTTGCGCTGATGCGATGCGAGAGCAAGGCGATGCTCGGCGACCGCGTGGTGACAATCCGCCAGACCCAGATGTTCGCGCCGCGCGCGCTGCGCCATCTGGTCAGCTCGCTTCGGATCGCGCCCGCGACGGACGACGGCGTCGATGTGCAGGCCAACTATACCGTGCTGCAAACCCTGGTCGACGACGAAACCCGCATCCTGAGCGCCGGCCGCTATATCGATCGGCTCGTGCGCGACGGCGACGTGCTCAAATTCAAATCGCGAACCTGCGTGTACGACACCGTCATGGTGCCGAACTCGCTCATCTATCCGCTATGAAAGCCGCCGCGAACGAGGCCTTGCGATGAGCGGTCAGGCGTTGTGGATCACCGAGGCGGAAGTCGCCGCGCTGGTCGATATCAGCGACGCGATCGCGGCGCTGGAACGGGGACTCTCGGCCGAGGCCGCGGGCGGCGCCGTCAACATGGCGAAGACCCATCTTAGCTTCGGCCATGGCGACACGCTCCACGCGATCGGCGCGACGATGGTCGCGGAGGGCCTGGTCGGCACCAAGACCTGGGCCCACACCGAGGGCGGCGCAAACCCGCTGTTGATCCTGTTCGACGCAGCCGACGGACAACTCGTGGCGGTGATCGAAGCGTTCGCGCTCGGACAGCTGCGCACCGCCGCGATAAGCGGCCTTGCGGCTCGATGGCTGTCCGCGCCGGACGCGCGCGAGATGGCGCTGGTCGGCGCAGGCAAGCAGGCGCTGGCGCAGATCGCGGCGGTCGCCGCCGTGCGGCGCTTGACGCGCGTGCGCGTGGCGAGCCGCAATCCTGAAAACGCGGCGGCCTTCGCCAAACGCGCGAGCGCCGAGTTGAAACTGGAAGTGGCACCGTCGGCGAGCATCGCGGCCGCGGTCAGGAACGCAGACATCATAACGCTGGTAACGCGCGCCACCGCGCCGTTTTTGAGCTCCGCAATGGTCGCCCCGGGGGCGCATATCAACGCGGTCGGCGCCGTGGTGCCCGAGCGTGCGGAATTCGAGCCGGCGATGCTTGCGCGATGCGCAATCGTCGCGGCCGACACCGTTGCGGGCGTGCGCGCCCTCTCCCGCGAGTTCATCGAGTTCTATGGCACGGACGATCGCCGATGGAGCGGCGTGCAGCCGCTAAGCCGCGTGATCGCCGCCGGCAAGGGCCGTCCCAAAGGAGCGGACCTTACGCTGTTCAAAGCGATGGGTATGGGAATTTCGGATCTCTCGATGGGCATCGAGGTTCTCGCCCGGGCACGCGCAAACGGCGCCGGGCGGCCGCTGGCTCCGACGGTTCGGGCCAGGCCGCGCCTGGTCGGTGGAAAAGCATGAAATAGCGCCGGCGCGCGAGCCGGCATCCGTAAATTCAACTGCGAGGAATACCAATGAGCGAGAGCAAAGTCCGATTCGTCGATCGCAGCGGTTACGTGACTCCCAAACCAGACCTGTGGCCGGCGATCGTCATCTCGAAAGAAGAAATCGAAGCCGAAGTCGAGCGGCTTGCGAGCCTGCCGCCGCCGGCCAACGGGCGGCGCCGCTCGCTCATCGTGCATCCCAACGAAAACGGCACCGGCCTTGCCCCGGGCATCCAGGTCGCGCTCGACGTGCTCAAGCCGGGCGAGCGCACCAAGCGGATCCGCCACAATTCCTCGCAGGTCAACTTCTGCATCCGCGGCCGCGGACACGCGATCGTGGGCGGCCGGCAGATCAACTTCAGCCAGTACGATGTGTGGAACACGCCTTCGCTGAACGTGTACCAGAACTTCAACGACAGCGACGAGCTGCAGGTGCGCCTGACCTACAGCAACGCGGCTCTGCTCGAGAAGATGAACGCTCATATCGTAGAGGAAAATCCGCCGGCCGAGGAAATCGCGGGCGAAGCGCCCGCGGGCGAGCCCGACGCGCGCCGCGTCAACCCGTTCGGCACGTTTCCGCTCAACAGCGACGGCGCCTACCTGCTGCCCTACGAGAAGCTGATCAGCCCCGACGTGCTCGAGTCGCCGGTGTTGTTCTGGCCGTGGCGCCAGGTCAAGGAGCATCTGGACAAATTGCAGGCGCTCGGCTCGTCCTACGTCGGACGGCGCCTGTACCTGCTGTATAACCCGGCGACCGGCCGCACCAACGGCACCACGCACAATTTCTTCGCGACCATGACCGTGCGTCCGCCGCATATCGTCGACAAGCCGCATCGCCACGCCGCCGCCGCGATCAATTACTACTTCTCCGGCAGCGGCTACAGCACCGTGCAGGGCAAGGCGCTGCACTGGAAGGCGGGCGATCTGATGCTGTCGGCGCCGGGATGGGCGGTGCACAACCACGCCTCGAACGACGAACCGGTGTACGAACTGACTATTCAGGACAGCCCGCTCAATATCGCGATGGATTCGCTGATGTGGCAGGAAGACCTCAAGCATCCGCCGCGGCTTCTAGGTTCGAGCTACGGCTTCGATACCAACCGGACCAAAGTCGCTTAGCGATGCTCGCGCTGAACAAGAACTTCCTGCGCGGCTCGTATCCGCCGCTGGTCACGCCCTTTCGCGCCGGCGCGGTGGATTACGACGCCTATGCGCGGATGCTCGAGCGCCAGGTGGCCGAGGGCTCGCACGGGATCGTGGTCAACGGCACGACGGCGGAGCCGAGCACGCTCGGCCTCGAGGAGCGCAACGAGCTGGTGCGGCTGGCGGTCGAGACCGCGCGCGGGCGAATCCCGGTGGTGGCGGCGACCGGCTCCCAGTCGCACGCCGACACGGTCGAGCTTACGGCGGCCGCGGAAAAAGCGGGCGCCGACGCGGTCCTGGTCGTCACGCCGTACTTCATCCGGCCGCCGCAGCGCGGCCTGGTCGAATACTACGCCGATATCGGACGGCGCACGCGGCTGCCGATGATGATTTACCACATCCCCGGACGCGCGGCGGTCAACGTTGAAGCCGCGACCATCGAGCGTATCGCCGAACGCGCGCCCAACCTGGTCGGGATGAAGCACGCGGCCAACGATCTGGCGCTGGTCACGCAGGTGCTCGCGCGGATGGGCAATGACTTTCGCATCTTCGTCGGGCTCGAAGAGCTGAGTTTTCCGATGATGGCGATCGGCGCCTGCGGGCTGATGAATGCGGTGGGCAATCTGAAGCCGCGAGCGCTCGCGCAGATGTGCGAGGACGTATTCGCCGGGCGGCTCGCGCCGGCCCGGGCCGCGCACGACGCGCTGTTCGAGCTCAACCAGGCAATTTTCTTCGACACCAATCCCATTCCGCTCAAATACATGATGAAGCGGATCGGGCTGCTCGAGACCGAGGAGCATCGGTTGCCCATGATGCCCGCGACGCCCGAGGTGGCGGCACGGCTCGACGGCGTGCTCATGCGCGCGGGCCTGATGGAGGCAAACTAGATGAGCATCCGCAGGAACGCGGAGGATCCGCGGCGCAAGACCAATCCGCTCTTCAACGATCGCAAGCTGAAGCTCGGCACGTTCTCGAGCAACCTCAGTCACGGGTGCGCGATCACCACGATCGACGGCGTGCTGCAGGCCGATTGGCAGAGCACGCTCACGCTGGCGCGCCTCGCGGACGAGATGGAGTTCGAGGCGCTGGTGCCGGTCGGGCGCTGGAAGGGCTTCGGCGGAGTCAGTAACTTCAACGGCGCCGGCTTCGAGCCATATACCTGGGCCGCTGCGATCGGCGCCGCGACCAGATACCCGGCGGTCTTCGCAACTTCGCACGTGCCGACCGTCCATCCGATCATGGCCGCCAAGCAGGCGACAACGATCGATCACGTTACCGGCGGGCGTTTCGCGCTCAACATCGTCACCGGATGGTTCCTGCCCGAGATCGAGATGTTCGGCGCGCCGCAGATGGACCACGATCTGCGCTACGACTGCGCGGTCGAATGGCTCGATATCATCAAGCGCCTGTGGACCGAGGACAAGGAGTTCGACTACGACGGCAAGTACTACCGGATCAAGAAAGGGATGCTGCGCCCAAAGCCGATCCAGGCGCCGTATCCCGTCGTGATGAACGCGGGCGGCTCCGAGGTGGGACGCCACTACGCGGCCAAGTATTGCGACGTGGCGTTCGTCATTTTCGATCCCGACGATCGCGACGGCGCCCGGGCGCGGGTCAGGAGCTACCGGGAACTGGCGCAGCGCGAATACGGCCGCGACCTGCAGCTCTGGACCGCGGCCTACGTCGTCCAGGGAGAGACCGAGGAGGACGCGCGCGATTTCTTCGACTATTACGTTCATCAAAAGGGCGATTGGGTCGCAGTGGACAACCTCGTCAGTACGATGGGGCTCAACGCGAAGACCCTGCCGCCCGATACGCTGCGTTCGATGAAAGCGCACTTCATCGCCGGATGGGGCGGCTATCCGCTCGTCGGCACCAGGGAACAAATCGTCGAAGAGCTCGGACGCCTCTCGGAATGGGGTCTCGACGGCGCGGTGCTTTCGTGGCCCCGGTACATCGAGGGCATGCGGCAATTCAAGCAGGAGATCATGCCGCTGGCGAAGCAGGCCGGGCTTCGTTAGCGCTCGCATCTTCACAAGCGCTCGCATCAAGGAGATCTCGAGATGGCTCACGCGGGCCAGCAAACAATCGATCAAAGAGAACTGGTCGCTTCGATACCGCGCGACCTCTACTACGTCGGCGGCTGGCACGCCGCCGCCGACGGCGCTCGCACCGACATCTGGAGCCCCTCGACCGGGCAATCGCTGGGCAAGGTCGCGTGGGCCGGGGCCGAGGACGTTGACCGCGCGGTGCGCGCCGCGCACGCGGCCTTTTATCAGTGGCGCGACGTCAAGCCGCTCGAGCGGGCGAAGATCCTGCGCGAGGTCGCGGCACTGCTCCGCCGCCACGGACGCGAACTCGCGCTGATCGACGCCGCCGATTGCGGCAATCCGATCGCCGAGATGATCAACGACTCGGCGATCGGCGCGGCCAGCGTGGAATATTTCGCCGGCCTGGTCACTGAAGTAAGAGGCAGTACGATCCCGATGGGCCCGGGCGTGCTGAACTACACGCTGCGCGAGCCGCTCGGCGTAATCGCGCGCATCAACGCCTTCAACCATCCGCTGCTGTTCGCCGCGATGCGCACCGGCGCGCCGCTCGCCACCGGTAACACGCTGATCGTCAAGCCGCCCGAGCAGGCGCCGCTTTCCTCGCTCCGCTTTGCCGAGCTCGTCGGACCGCTCTTTCCGCCGGGAGTGTTCTCCGTGCTGCCGGGCGGGCGCGAGTGCGGCGCCGCGCTGACCGCCCATCCACTGATCGCGAAGGTCGGCCTGATTGGCTCGGTGCCGACGGGAAAGGCGATCATGCGGGCCTCGGCCGAAATGCTCAAGAAGGTGGCGCTCGAGCTCGGCGGCAAAAACGCGCTGATCGCGTATTCCGACGCCAATCCCGACAAGGTGGCCGCAGGAATCATCCGCGGGATGAACTTCACCTGGTGCGGCCAGTCCTGCGGCTCGACCAGCCGCGCCTTTTTGCACGAGTCGATCCACGACGCCGTGCTCGAGCGCGTGGCCGCGGCCGCGCGCGCGATCAAACCCGGCATCCCGACCGAGCAGAGCACCGCGATGGGCAGCCTGATCAGCAAGGATCAGTTCGACAAGGTCATGCGTTACATCGGCTACGGAGTCGAGGATGGGGCACGGCTGGTGGCCGGCGGCAAAGCGCCGCAGGACCCGCATTTGGGCAAAGGTTTCTTCATCGAGCCGACGATCTTCGCCGACGTCACGCCGAAGATGCGGATCGCACGCGAGGAAATCTTCGGCCCGGTGCTGTGCATGTTTCGATGGTCGGACGAGGAAGCGATGCTGCGGGCGGTAAACGACGTCGAGTACGGCCTGACCGCCTCGATCTGGACCCGCGACCTCGCTGCCGCGCATCGCACCGCCGCGCGCGTCGAAGCCGGTTACGTGTGGATCAATTCTTCGAGCGCGCACTACCTCGCCGCTCCGTTCGGCGGCTACAAGCAGTCGGGCGTGGGGCGCGAGGAGTCGATCGAGGAGATGATGGACGCAACGCAGATCAAGAACGTCCACGTCGAGTTCGATGCCTGAGGCCGCGGGCGTTATCGACGAGCTTGTAGAGGCCAACCATATCCTGTTCGACCAGGGCGTGGTCGACGGATTCGGACACGCAAGCGCCCGTCATCCGCACAAGGACGGCCGTTTCCTGCTGGCGCGCAGCGTCGCACCGGCGATGGCCACGGCGGCTGACATCATGGAATTCGACCTCGACGGCAATCCCGTCGATGCGCGAGGCCGCCCGCTCTACCTCGAGCGGTTTATCCATAGCGAAATCTACCGCGTGCGGCCGGACGTGGGGGCGGTCGTGCATAGCCATTCGCCGGCGGTCGTGCCGTTCAGCGTGGTCAGCGGAGTACCGCTGCGCGCCGTATGGCATCTCGGCGGCGTGCTCGGCGAGGGCTGCCCGATATTCGAGATTCGCAGCGTCGCCAGCGCGGCGACCGATCTCCTGATTCGTAATGCTGCGCTCGGCGCTGCGCTCGCCAGGTCACTCGGCGCGGGATCGGTCGTGCTGATGCGCGGGCACGGATGCACGGTCGTAGGGCCGACCGTGCGCCATGCGGTCTTCAATGCCGTCTATACGGAAATCAGCGCGGCGCTCCAGTCCGAGGCGATGCGCCTCGGCGCGGTAACCTACCTTACGCGTGAAGAGGCCGCGGCCGCGCTTGCCTGCAACGCGGCACAGATCGATCGCTCCTGGGAATTATGGAAGACGCGGGCGAAGCGGCGCCTTCAACCGCAGGCCTGATACGCTCCGGCTCGGTTCCGCTTGCGCTTCGCGCAAGACGAACCGAAAATGAAAGGGGGGAAGAGACCAAGGAGGAGCGGGCCGTGCGTAAAACCGTAGTGGATGCGGCAGGGGATCGTCAGGAGCGGCGGCCCGAACAGGAATGGCTCGACCTCGCAGAGGTGGCCCGAGTAGAAGTTACTTCAGAGGATCCGAGGTTTCCAATCGAGGCCGCCTTGGTCGCGGAGAAAAGACCAGGTTGGCGGGCAGCCCAAAGGGGCTTACAGAGTATTCGCATAATCTTCGACCAGCCGACCCGCCTTCGCCGGATCAGGCTCGAATTCTCGGAAGCGGAAATTGCGCGCACGCAGGAGTTCACTCTTCGGTGGTCGGCCGCGCCGAGCGGCCCATTCAGCGAGATCACTCGCCAGCAGTGGAACTTCAGCCCGCAGGGCTCGACCGCTGAGATTGAAGACTATCAGGTGAATCTGGAGGGCGTGCGCGTTTTGGAATTAGCGCTCAAACCCGATCTCACACCGGCCAACGCATATGCAACCTTGGACAAGTGGCGAATGGTCTGAAGCCGCGGAGCCGATTCTATCGAATCAGCCAATAACGCACACAACCTCGCGGGCCGCTTCAGTCGCAGTAAGAAGTAAACTCGGCCGGAAAACCTCGGAGGTGCAATACTCTTGCTGTGGTCGCCACCAGAGCCCGTCCGTCAACGCGCGCGTCAACTGCTCGAAAAGAGTGGACTGATCTCCGGCTGACTGAAGCAGTGGCCAGCGCAACCCAGGTGGAGCGCACCAGACCAAACGCCGGTCAGATTGTAGCTAGTATGGTGTCCTGGAAATAAGTTTAATTCCAAATCTCGAGGCTGTCACTCCGAGCGCAGCGAGGAATCCCGGCTTCCACGAAAAACCGAATAAAGATCAGGGATTCCTCGGTCGCTGACTCCCTCGGAATGACACTTTGAAGCTTTTCCGGATATGCAAGTTATTAACGGGACATCACACTATTGACACATGTATAAATAATGTCCTATACTACGGGCCGGTGGAGGATGCGGATGCGGCCGGTAGGAAGTGGGAGGCAGTTAGAACGGCGGCGCCAGCGCGCGATCGCGCTGCTCAAAGAAGGGCATACGCCGGTCGAG